>CAZYDC010000410.1:0-5002 GCA_964646065.1 uncultured Planctomycetaceae bacterium
CGAGGAACACGCCCCAGCCCAGTTCAAAGTCAGCGTCGGTCGGCCGCTGGGGCGACCTCTTCCTGCAAGTCCTCCTGATGCTCTTGCCGCTCGTCGCGTTGGGCCTGGGCGGCTGGCTCCTGTGCCGGCCGAGGGTGCGATGGCGATACTTCGCCGGCCTCATGGGTTGGACCATTCCGCTGGGAGTGCTCATGGCCGTGGTCGTCCGCAGCACGGGGGTTTGCAACGATTGGGGTTCGCGGGCGCCTCACCTGCTGCAACTGTCTTCGATGGTGCTGGGCGGCGGAATGCTCGCGGCGGCGGCCTCGTGGCAGCGGTGGAAGCGCGTCGCCCTGTACCTGCTGGTGGCCGCCGGAATGAGTTCGACCTTGTGGGAGATCGGCACCGAGAATCTCGGACGGTTCTTCGTGCAGAAGCCGCCGCAGCGATACGCCCTTTTCGAGGCCAGCCGGTTCATCCGCGACAAGACCCGCGCCGACGCCGTGGTGATGATCGACCCGGCCATCGCGGGCATCGACTACGCCCGCAGGTGGTCGGACCGCCGCTCCCTGCTGGCCAGCGAGGTTCATGGCAGCATGGCCTACACCGACCCCAAGGCCATGCGCAAGGTGAAGGACGTCTGTAGGCAAGTTTCGCACGCGGGGCTGACGCCGGACCTTGCGAGCCAATTGCGCGAACTGGGCGCCACGCACGTTCTGCTGCCGATCTCGAACGCCGAGGCCGGCGCTCAGTCAGGCGTCGTGTTCAGCTGTCAAGCATTCGTCGTCGTGGATCTCTCACGTTTGTAGTGGCCCCACAAGGGGCCCCTTCGTTTGTAATGGCCCCACAAGGGGCCCCTTCGTTTGTAGTGGTCCCGTCAGGGGCTTCTTCGTTTGTAGTGGTCCCGTCAGGGGCCCCTTCGTTTGTAGTGGCCCCGTCAGGGGCTTCTTGAAGAATCGCCTGACGGCGACACTGCGAGCAGGGACGTTTAAGGAAAGACTTTGGGCGGTATTTTCCGATAGAATAGTGGTTGGTCCGGCCCGGCGCCGGCGACCCGTGCGAGGAATGCCTCGCGCGGGCGTCCGGATTCATTTGAGGAGTACGCGGTGGCTTTAATCTCGGTGGTCATTCCGGTCTACAACGAGCAGGATTGCCTGGAGACGTTGATGGCCCGCCTGTTGGCGGTGCAATCGGCCTGCGGGGAGACGTTTGAATTTCTCTTCGTGGACGACGGCAGCAGCGACGCCTCGCGCGACATCCTGGGCCGGCTGTCGGCGGCGAACCAGAACGTCCGCACGATCTTCCTGAGCCGCAACTTCGGGCACGAGGCGGCCACGACGGCCGGCATCGACCACGCCGGCGGCGACGCGGTCATCCTGATCGACTCGGACCTCCAGGACCCGCCCGAGGTCATCCCCGAACTGATCGCCCGGTGGCGCGAGGGCAACCAGATCGTCTACGCCCGCCGGCGCACCCGCCAGGGCGAGGGGCCGATAAAAAAACTCACCGCCTGGCTGTTCTACCGGATCATCCGCAAATGGGCCGAGGTGAATATCCCGCCCGACACCGGCGACTTCCGCCTGATGGACCGTTGCGTCGCCCAGCAGTTCCGCCGCTGCCGCGAGCAGAACCGGTTCGTTCGCGGCCTGGTCGCGTGGACCGGTTTCCGCCAGGCCGAGGTGCTCTACGACCGTCACGAACGGTTCGGCGGGCAAACCAAGTACAACTTCGTCAAGCTGCTGGTGCTCGCCCTGGACGCCGTGCTTGGATTCTCGATCAAGCCCTTGCGAGTGGGCATGGCGTTGGGGCTGCTGGTCATGCTGGCCGCCTTGGCCGTCACGGGCGTGGTGATCGCGCAGAAATTTTTTGGCGACATTCCCATCGACGGCTACGCCATGTTGGCCACCGGAGTGTTCTTCCTGGGCGGCGTGCAGATCTTCCTCATCGGGCTGGTCGGCGAGTACGTCGGCAGGACCTATCGCCAGGTGCAGCAGCGCCCGCTCTACGTCGTGATGGAAAAATCGCCCTCGCTGCCGCCAGGGCCTGAGGGGCTGGCGAAATAAAATGGACGAAGCCTTATACGACGAGATGTTCCGCCTGGAGAGCGCTCATTGGTGGTTTGTCGCCAAGAGGCGCATCATTTTATCCCTGCTCGAAAAGTATCTGCCCGTTTCGCCCGCCTCGCGGCCGCGCGTCTGCGACATCGGCTGCGGCTGCGGGATGACGCTCCGCGAACTTCAGGATCACGGCTGCCAGGCCGTCGGCGTCGACGCCAGCGACACGGCCCTGTCGTACTGCGCCGCCCGAGGCGTGCAGGCCGTCAAGGGTTCGCTGCCCGACCACCTGGGCCTGCCGCCCCAAAGCGCCGACGCCGTGCTCCTGCTGGACGTGCTGGAGCACCTCGACGACGACCTGGCCGCCATGCTCGCGGCCATCGACCTGCTGCGGCCGGGGGGCTTTCTGATCGCCACCGTGCCCGCCTACCAATGGCTCTGGACCCGCCGCGACGAGTTCCACCACCACAAGCGCCGCTACAGCATGGCGCGATGGCGGCAACTCCTGGACGACGCGACCGACCGTTGCGGCGCGCGGCCGCTCATGGTCTCGTACTTCAACACGTACCTCTTCCCGCTGGCCGCCGCCGGGCGATTGGCCTCCAGGCTCCTGCCCCAACCCGACCGCCCGGGCGACATGTCGATTCCGCCGCTGGGCATCAATGGGCTGCTGGCCGGCATCTTCGCCAGCGAACGCCTGCCGCTGCAAGCCGGCTTCCCGCTGCCCTTCGGCCTCTCGCTGCTGGCCGTCGTACGGAAGCCCGGTGAACCAGGCAAGGAAGGAAGCACCCCCAACTCATGACCCACGCGCCGGACACGAATGACACAGTGGGCCAGCCCGTCTCTATGGGTGGCGGCCATCCCTGGCCGCCGCCTCCGGAAGCTCGCCAAGCCTCGCGGCCTGCGCTGTACTGGTTGGCCGTGGCGATGCTGATATGTTCGTGCGGATACTTCGCGGTGCGAGGTCCGTGGCGGGCGCTGAGGGACCCCATCGGCACCAACAACCTTCTGACGGAGCCCGCCGGCGCCAAGGACCTTCGAGTCTACTATTGCGCCTCGCGCGCGTGGCTGCTCGGAAAGAACCCCTACAACCAGGAAGACCTGAAGGAGATCAACCGCCAGGCCGGCGGCGGCCTGGGCGGCGGCGTGGGCGGCCAAAAGAACGGCGTGGACACGTCGCTGAATCTCCCGCCCTGCCTGGTGCCGCTGTCGATCATCGGCGGGATTCCAAGCTGGCACGCGGCCCGCGCGGTGTGGACGGCCCTGGGCGTGCTCCTGACCGTGGTCTGCCTGTGGCAACTGAGCGTGCTGCTGAACCTGCAATGGTCCAGCGCCTGGACCGTGATGTTCTGGGCGGTCGGACTGGCCCTGGCGCCGTTCCACACGGACATCGCCGAGGGGCAATTGTCGATCCTGGTGACGACGCTGGTGATTCTCGCCCTGCGCTGCCAGGTCGAGAAACACCCCAAAATGGCCGGGGTCATGCTAGGCCTGGCCGTCGCGATCAAGCCCACCATGGCCCTGCTGCTGCCCGCGATGCTGCTTTTTCGCGGGCAGTGGAGAATGTTCGTGTACGTGGTCTTCACCTGCGCCATCCTGACCGGACTGTCCATCGGCAAGATGCACATGGCCGGCATACACTGGCTGCCCAACCTCAAGGAGAACATCGAGGCCTTCAGCCGGGGCGGGCGCGGCGACGTGACCGGCCCGGGAAGCTACCTGATGATCCACCTGGAGGTCGTGCTGGCCGGCGTCTTCGGGAACCCCAAAACGGTCCACATACTAACGGCCGCGATGGTGGCCCTGATGGGCGCGGCGGGGCTGCTGGCCGTTCGCGGCCTGCGCGACCGGCAATCGGAACTGCTGCTCTGGGGCCTGTTCGCCCTGCTGTGCCTGATGGCGTTCTACAACCGCCTCTACAGCGCCACGCTGCTGATCCTGCCTCTGGCCTGGGCCATGCGAGGCCTGACCCGTCCGGCCCTGCGCGGAGTGTCCTGCGTGATGCTGCTGCTGATCCTGCCGTTCCTGGTTCCCGGAGTGGCCGCCCTGGCCACGTGGTTTCCGCAATTGGCCACCATGCCCGGCGGAGGCCTGTTTCTCCACCACCAGGTGTTCCTGCTGGCGTTCCTAGCCATCGCGATCGGCTACGCCGGAGAGAAATTGCGGAAGATGAATAGTATTCCGTCAGCCCCGATTTGAAGGGTGCCATGCCCAAGTCTGCGCGGGCATGTCTTTGTGGCACCCCCAAGTCCGCTTGGGGGTGTCTTGGCGGGCGCGAGCAATCCAGACACCCCCAAGCGGACTTGGGGGTGCCACAAGAGGGACATGCCCGCGCAGACTTGGGCATGGCACCCGGACACAAACAAAGAGGATTATCATGGAAAGACGCAAATGCGGTAGCACAGGCCTGGAGTTGCCCGCCCTGGGCGTGGGATGCTGGGCGTTCGGCGGCGGCGAATACTGGGGCAGCCAGGCCCAGGGCGACGTCGACGCCGTCGTGCGCGGCGCGATCGACGCCGGGTGTGACTACTTCGACACCGCCGAGGCCTACAACAACGGCGCGTCCGAAACCTCGCTCGGCCTGGCGCTCAAAGGCCTGCGGGCCCGCGCGATCGTCGGCACCAAGGTCAGCCCGTCCAACTGCTACCCGGCCGCACTGCGCGAGCACTGCGAGGCCAGCCTCCGCCGCCTAGGCACCGACTACATCGACCTGTACATGATCCACTGGCCGATCCACCCGCACTCGATCCGCCATTTCTCGCAGGACGAGCAGGTCATCAGCAATCCGCCTAAACTCGCCGACGCGCTGGACACCCTGGCCCGCCTGAAACAGGAGGGCAAAATCCGCCACGTCGGCGTGAGCAACTTCGGCGTGGCCAGACTGGCCGAGGCGATGTCTTGTGGCACAGCCTCTTGTGGCACAGCCTCCTGTGGCACAGCCTCCTGTGGCACAGCCTCCTGTGGCACAG
>CAZYDC010000411.1:0-4990 GCA_964646065.1 uncultured Planctomycetaceae bacterium
CGGACGTTCCACCGTCAATTCAACAGTGCTTGGGCAGGGCGTGAACGGTTACAAATAGTGATCTATGACACATGAAACGAGGGATAAGGGTGCCACCCTCAAGCGACGTTGTTGCCGTTGTCGCTCGCCGCGGCGAGCAAGAACAGCAACGACCTTGCTTGAGGGTGGCACCCATCAATTGAAGAGCCCATCAGGCCGGGTGTGCTTCCGCCGGATGATCCCGAAAAGTGGATCCGGAAAAATAAAAATATTTTGCACGGCTAGACGCGGCTGGCCATTAGGTTATGTACACAATATTTATTGTTATATCGTATTTTCTTGACAACATCTAAAAGCATGGTATAATACTCACCGTCCGTTGGGGACGCTGGGCGTGGGCGTGTGAAGGCCTGCGACAGTCATTTGATGTCTGGGGTACGTTACGCGGCGGCGATCATTGGCCGGCCGCGTCGGGGCTGGCGGCCTGGAGACGGCCGGAACCCAGAAAGTGCCCGACGCAAACCTGATAGAGGTTTGCGAGTGCTGCTTTACCCTGAGCTTGTGGAAGGGTTTGACATGTGAATGGGAGCGAAACGAATTTCCGGGTTCCGGGTGCCATGCCCAAGTCTGCGCGGGCATGTCCGGGATGCCTAGTGAGCCGTCAAGAATGATCCTTTGTGTGGCACAGGCTTTCGAGCCTGTGCGGCACAGCCTGGAAGGGCTGTGCCACCAACGTGGCAACCACAAGATTCAACCTTGACGGCACACTAGGCACGTCCACGCAGTGCGCACATGCCCGCGCAGACTTGGGCATGGCACCCGACATGGCACCCTACTACAGGTTGTGGGCGAAGCTTGAGCACACACAAGACAAATTTCAAGAACACGCGAAATGAGGTGACCGAAAATGATAACATTCTTTGAATACATTACTTACATTTATGGGCGGCTCGAAAAACGGGTTCTAGTGGCTTGCAAACAGGTTCTAGTGAGCCGCCTGTGCGTTCTAATGAGCCGCCCGCCGGTTCTGGTGGCTTCCCAGCAGGTTCTAATGCGTTCCGAATTCACCTTTGAAGCGATTTCAAGCCGGGCCGTGACGGGTGCGGGAGAGCTGGACGTCCTGCGGCGGGGTTTGGGCGGCCAGGCCGTCTGGGTCGGGGCCCATGACCGCAACTCCATCGGCGACAAGCTTTTGCCAATGCTTGTTGTTGAAAATGCACCCCGGGTCGCCGGCGTGCAGTTGGCCGAAGTAGGCGTCCGCGCGGGCGCGGCAGCCGCCGCAATAATTCTTGAAGGCGCAGACCTCGCAATGGTGCAGGCGGTGGCTGCGGTCGTTGAGGACCTCCCAGAAAACGCTGTTGCGGTAGATGTCCATCAGCGGGGCCTTCCGCACGTTGCCCATGACGCGGTGCGGAATGTAGACGCAGGGCGTGATGTCGCCGTTGGGCTCGACGCAGATGTACGTTCGGCCGGCGCCGCAGCCGCCCAGGTACTTGGCCACCACGCGGGCCTTGACTCCGCTGCCGGAGCCCGCGTGCGAGCAGGCGGCCTTGCCGTCGATGGCGGCCCCGGCCAGGCACACGCGGCCGAGCTGCGGGGCCGTGGAGATGATGCCCATCGAGCCGGGTTTCTTCGAGCCGGCCTGCATCTTCTCGTTGAGGATCGCGAGCAACTGCTCTCGCTGGCGGGGCGTGATGTCGCCGTTGACCATCTTGAGGCCGCGGCCGACGGGGATGAAATTGAAGTGGGCGAAGCACTCGGCCCCGAGGTCATCCTCGGCGAAGCGGAGCATGTCGGGGACTTCGTGGAAATTGCCCTGATGCACGCACATGGCGATGCCCAGTCGCAGGCCCGGAGTGTTCTTGACCACGCGGGCGCCGGCGACGGTTCGCTTCCAGAGGCCCGGCGTGCCGCGAAACGCGTCATGCCGCGCGGGGTCAACGCTGTCGAGGGAAATCTCGACGTACCGCAGCCCCGCCGCCGCCAGGCGGGCGGCGAACTCGGGAGTCATGGTCGTGCCGTTGGTCGCGATGGTCACGTGCATTCCGTACGAGCGTGCCCGCTCGATGACGGGAATGAGGTCCTTGCTGATCGTCGGTTCGCCGCCGGAGAGGGCCAGCATCGGCAGGTAGGCCTTGCCCATCTGGTCCACCAGGGCGAGCTTTTCTTCGAGCGTCAGTTCGCCGGCGATGGCGTTGTGCTCGCTGTCCTGGTAGCAATGCTTGCAGGCCAGGTTGCATTGGTTGGTGAAGTTCCACACGGCGAAAAGCGGTGCGGAGAACTTCTGCGGCTGCGTCAGGCCGAACTCGGCGATCGACCGGGCGACGATGACAATGCCCCGGACCGTCGGCCGATTTTCGGACAGCTTCTTGCGGAACGTCGCCAGGTCCATCTTGCCCTGCATGGCCTTGATGAACCGGTGGAACGGCCAGTATTTGATCTGGCGCCACATGGCGGCAAACGACGCCGCCATGCCACCCTTGGTTTCGCCGTAGCTCTCGATGATGTTTTCGAGCGTGGTCTTGCCGCTGGGCCGTGGTTTGCTCAACCAGCCCAGCAGTCGGCGGAAGGGCTTGCGGCCGAGCCAGTCCTCCAGCGGATGGTGGAAGTCGATCTGCAAAGATCGCGGCGTGATGTGGTCGCCCAGGGCCTTGGACCCCTTGGCGTACTCGCCGCTGGAGAGGTCGCCGTCGGTCTGACGCGTGCAGGCCTTGTCGGCGTCCTGGCTGGACGAGAACTCATGCACGTAGTGCTTGCCGATCGCGGCGGCGGTCGTGTGCTCGGCCGGTGCGGTGTACGAGGCGTCCTGCGGGCCGGAAGGTTCGCTAATCATTGGAGGACTTCACATGTGTAGAGTAAATCTCGATCGGAACGCTCGCCCGGATCGGCGGGCCGTTGTTGATCTCGGCCTGGAGCATGAGCTGCTCGTTCGCGGGCCAGTCGGGCTCGACGATCAGCAGCAGTTGCCATGTCCGCTGCCCGTGCGGCGGCAGGTCCCAGGCCACGCGAACCGGCAAGGCCATCGCCGGATACTGCTTGACCCGCTGCCAGCCGATGACGAGGTGCCGATACACCACGACCCGAACCAGGTCGGCGCCGTGGGATTCAACGCCGATCGGATGATCGGTAACGTTGACGGCCCGGACGGTCACAGGCACCGTGTCGCCGACGCGATAGGTGTAGCGGGGCACTTCCAGATAGAGGTTGAAGCCGCCGGATTCCGGTGCGACGCCGGGGCCGACATGCGTCGCGGTAACCGCGCGAGCGGGCGGGCCAGATGCGCACCCCGCCAGACAAATCAAGGAGAACACGAATGACGACGCCGCCGCACCATGCATCATGTAGCCGGTTGATTTCATTTTTTTTCCTTCACGAGTTCGCCGACATCCGTGGCGGCGGCCGATGCGCCGGCCAGGTCCAGCCGGCCTTGCCCGGCGTACGCTTTTTCGACCAGCTTGCGGTATTCGGGCCCGCAGTTGTAGGTGCAGAACGGAAACACTCCGCCGGGCGTGGAGTAGAGGATGACGCAGCGTTTGGCCCGCTCGACGTCGTAATTGTAGCGGTCCTGAAAGTGCATGCCCGCGCAGAGCAGCGTCTTGTAGGAATGCTTTTCGCCCTGGCCCCTGCCGACGTGCTTGTCCACCAGGCCCTGGAGCGAGCGGACAAACCGCTTGACCGTCAGGTCCGGCGGGGCGGCCTCTTTGTTGAAGTGCCGCTTGAACATTCGGAACGTCCGCCATTTGTCCAGCCAGGTGGCCCGCCCGCGATTCTTGATCCGCGTGGCGATGCGGTTCATCTCGACGAACATGCCCTCGATGTTGATGACCTGCGGGAAGGCGTACGCCTTGCCCTCCGGCGAGACCAGGAAGTACGTGCCGAACGCGCAGTCGGTGTGGCAACTGGGCCGGATCTTCGCGTTGCCGGTCAGCGCCTCCAGGATCTGCGCCAGCGGAACCACCACGCTCAGCGGGAACATGTCTCGCAGCGGAACGGTGTTGCTGGCCGCCGCGATCCCGTGGGCCAGGTCGCCCAGCGTGTAGCGGTATCGCTCCAGGTCCTGCGACTCCATGCGACCGGTGAACGACACCGGCTGATAACTGATCGCGCTGACGACGTCGATGTTCTTGACGGCGAAGCGGAAGATCTCGGCGACCTGGTCGTCGTTGACGGTCTTGAGGATGGTGGGCACCAGGCAGACCTTCATGCCGGTCTTGCGGCAGTTCTCGATGGCCGCGAGCTTCTTGGCCCAGATGCCCGGATAGTTGCGCGTGCTGCGGTACGGTTCCTCGCCGACGCCGTCGAACTGCAAGTACAGCACGTGCAGACCCGCCGCGGCGGCCTGGCGGGCGAAGTCCAACTCGGCCATGCGAATGCCGTTGGTCGCGATCTGGATGTGCGAAAAGCCCATGTCCCGCGCGGTGGAGACGATCTTGAGGAAGTCCGGATGGATCGTCGGTTCGCCGCCGGTGAACTGGATGGCCGAGCTTGGAATCGGCCTCTGGTCGCGCAGGGTTTGAAGCTGGCGGACGACTTGGTCGAAGTCCGGTTCGCAGACGAACCCGGCCGCGTTGGCGTTGGCGAAGCAGATCGGGCAGCGCATGTTGCAGCGATTGGTCAGGTCGATCTGGGCCAGGCAGGAGCCCGAAAGGTGCTGGTTACACAGGCCGCAATCGCTGGGGCAATTCTTTCCGCCGGTGACTTGCGGCGCCTTCTGGCCGGCGTGCTCCTGGTAGCTCCACCAGGCGGCCTTGGAGTACAAGAGCGCGTCGGAGTTGATGCAGTCGCGGAAGTAACCGTGCTCGGGGCAGACCTTTTCGATCCACACGGCGCCGCGCTGGACGAAGTACCGGCCGACGATGATGCCCGCGCATTCGGGGCAGAGGGTCTCGACGGTGCGGGGCAGGCGGCGGAGAATCGGGCGAATCCGCGAGTCGCAGAAGGTGCGGTCGGGGCTGCCGGGGAAGTCGCTCTCGAGGTCGGTCCAGATGGCGTCGGCGTGGACCTCGGTCGC
>CAZYDC010000412.1:0-4984 GCA_964646065.1 uncultured Planctomycetaceae bacterium
TCTTCCGACTCGCCGAAGAGGAAGTACACCCCAACCATCTTGAGCTCTTTGCGCTTGGACGCACCGGTCAACATGCTACGAGGCACGAGAACCGCTTGGACCGTCCCCGTGGTGATACAGGCAATGCGGACGCCCTGCGGATCGCCTTGCGGCAGACGAAACTCAATCGTCATCGGTTTGTCGGCCATTTCATCTTGTCGTGCCATGATTTGTCCTTTCGTGGGTTGAAGGAATCGTTCGACCGAGCGTGTCGGCGCAAAAGAGAAGGGAGCCGCCGATTACTACCCCATTGGAGGGCTTACCACGGCCCGCAGATAGGGATTCGTCAGCGGACTCCCAGACGGGAGTCCGCCAATGTGTTCGCCTATCTGCACGGAATTGTGGTAATTTTCCAACGGCGCGAACGCTTGGTCAGACCAAGATCAAGATTTTTCGATAGATATCAGCGTACCGAAGGGGAACATCACTGTCAAAATAAAAGGATGAACCTTCGGGCGACTGCCCCAACTGCTGCCGCCCCAACCGCGCCCTGATGCGCCACGTTGGCGCAGGTTCGCAAGAGAGAGCCCCGGTCGCGTGTGCGGCCGGGGGTAGAGGAAGGCGGCGACGTGGATGTGCTACTTGGCGAGCTCGAACAGGCCCCGGTCGGTCTTGACGAACCGGCTGTCCTTGCCCTTGACGGAGATCTCGCGGATGATGGCCGAGTACAGGGTAGCCCACGGGGTCTTGCCCTTGGGCGTCCACAGCCCCTTCTCGGCGGCGAGAGTCGTGATCTCCTTGACTTTCATCGGCGCTTTCGCCTCGGCGAGGATCGTGGCGGCGGCGTTCAGGCCGCTAGGGCGCGGGGCCTTCTCCTTGGTGACCACGACGCCGGAGGTTTCGGACTTCGGGGCCTTGGCCGGTTGGTCGGCCTTGGCCGACTTCTTGGAACGTGGCGCAACGTCGGCGGTCGGTGCCGCGTCGGGCGCGTTGGCTCCCGCCGCCGGTTCGGTCTTGCCGGGTGCCTGATCCTTCGCCCCGGCCTCGTATTCGGCCAGGCTCACGATCTTCTTCCGCTTGGCCGGGCGCTGCTCCTGACTGACGACCTTCGTCTGCTTCTTGCTGCTCTTCTTCTTGCTGCTCGACATGGTACGGTCCTTTCTGTTGTGTCCGCCGCAGCGGACGGTGGATTAAAGGCCCAGCTCTTCCGCGAGCCGGGACTGCTGTTCGTGTCCGCCAAGGAGATCAACGAGCTTCCTGCTGAACCATTCGATCTCGCGGTCGACGCGAGGGACGTTGGTGTGGGCGGGCTGGAGGAAGGCGACGATTGCGGCCACAGCTTCAGGGCTGAGCCGGTCCCGCATGCCCGTCCAGAACACCGCCTCGTCCAGGGCATCCGGATCGGTCCTGTCCGGCACGCTCACGCGTACCGGCTTGCCGTTGTGCTTCGCCGCGTAGGTCTTCGGTTTGCGTCCGGCGATTCGCGTCGTTCCGTTCTTCGCATTCTTCATCGTTTTCTCCTTCGCTACGTTCACGACCACATGAGGCCATTGTGTCGGCCCGAATCCAAGTGAATTACTGCCGAAGGTGCAGAATTATTTGCGTCACATGCTGCGGAAACGCCAATACTTATGTCATTGAGCCAAAATCACTTACAAAATCCAGCGTCGACGTGGGCGAATACGAACGCCCGAACTACGGATGGGGCCGAACACTTGGCCTAGCGAAACCCCCGAAGCCGTGATACGCTCAGTGGCAGAAGTACTCACAAGGTATGAAACACCGAGGCGTGAGATAAATCATGGCAACAGCCGATGATTGGGTTAGGCAACTCAGGGAGTACATCGCCGCCAGTCGGTTGGCAGCCCCGCTACCGAATCGAGACAGCCTTACAGCCATCGAGGAGTGGCGTTGTCGCATCATCGGCGGCTGCGTTCTCAACTGGCTGCGACAAGACGGACCTCGCTTCCTTCAGGAGCGCGCCGTAATGTCCAAGCTCTTGGAGATCGATCCGGGGCCATTCATTGTGTTCACTTCAGACGTTCCGGGGTTGGTCGCTGCTCAGGAAATCCTCGGACAAGACCATGATCGAATCGACTTTCTGCTAGAGGGCGAGTATGCCTCGTCAGCGTTATTGGCGGCCGATACCAAGTTCCGATACCATGTCCATGTCTGGTCCTTTTTCCGCTCAGCGGTCGAGCCCACACTGGAAACCAAGGCGCGCACGAAGTACCCGCTCCGAAAGGGGTGCATTTACTGGCAGCACAGCGAAGGCACCCTGTGGGGGCTTAACGCAGGTCGTGGGGGCGATCATTTGTGGCGATGGGATGGCCACACGCCCGAATTGCTAGAGGAAGCTTTCTCGCAATGGGTCTACTAGCGGCGATTGACGCTGCCCTGACAATGAAAGCATGTTCATCGGATGCATCAACCGGTACATGCGGGCATTGCTGGAAACGGCCGCACGCCCCGGCCTAGACGCTCAGCCCGAACGTGTCTGTCGGTCGCGCCATGCCGCGCCAGCGCAAAGTGGACTTGCGTTGTTTTATAGAGTTGTACAGTTAGGCCCCCACCTAGCACGGCAAGAGCCATCATAGAGGCATCGCGAGAATTAAGCAAGCGCGGTTTGGCGGGGGTGCAGGGCAATCAGGTTCGCAGTATCTCCTCGTAAAACCGGGCGATCTCCTGGGCCCAGAGTTTCACGTCGAACTCCCGCTGGACAAACTCCCGGCTTTGCCGTGTTCGCTTCTGCCGCTCATCGGCGGACCAATTCAGTCTCTCGCGGATCGCCTGCTCCAACCCGTGGCTGTCGCCGTCGGAAAAGAATGAGGCGGCCTGGCAATCGTGCGCCCAAGCCACAGACGGGATGTCGGAAAGGGCCACCGGAATCTCATTGGCCAGAGCCTCCACCACGGCATACGGCAGCCCTTCGTTTCGACTGGGCGATAGAAACATCGCGGCCGTCTGGAACAACGCCGCGATATCCTCGGTCGGCGCGATGACTCGCAACCACGGACATGCCGGGTCCGCTCCTCGTTCGTTCAGGTACTGGCGCAATTGATCGGTTCCCACAACGCCCAAAACAATGTTCTGTCCCTCCTGGGTCAAACGCCCGACCGCATCCAACGCCAGATCGACCCCTTTGCGGATTGGCTCCCAACCGAGCATAAACAGCCATTGTGCCTGATCGGCAATTTGAAGTTCGCTGCGCACCTGTTGGGGTGTGCGGACGGCCGTCGTGGCCCGCGCCATATCGATGCCGTTACGGATCGTGCGGACACGATTCTCCGGCGTGCCCGCGGCGACCAGTTCCCGGCGAACATCCTCCAACACCGCGATCGTCCACACGCTGCGTCCCATCCAGCGGTATTTGATGCAGTCCTTCAAAGACCGCATCCACCCGGGGTTCACCCTCAAAGTGCCGTGAGCATGCCAGATCAACCGCGGCCGGCGCCCGCTGGGCTGTGAGCGAATCGCCATCCATGCGGGGATATCGAAATGCATGAAGTGCGTGTGAATGATGGCGGGGTTCTCTTCTTCGATCAGGGCGAGAATCGCCTTGGCGTCGCGTCGCAGGCCGCGACTGCCTGGAATGAAACGGACCTCGCACCCGGCCGTCACCAGGTCGGAGCACCACGTGTACTTTTGCGCGTCCTCCAGAAAGACCAACACCAGGCGCAGACCCATGTTCTTGCAAGGCCCGGACAAGGCCTTCAGCGAGGCGGCGAAGTTTCCCCCATAACTGGGTGAGAAATTGGCGATATGTACGACGGTTGGTGTCATCTGACATTTCCCAGGCGGCGTCCTGGTGACGCCCGTCGGCAGCAGTTTCCGCGATTCTACCTTGCGAAGGCGTTTGGACAACATAATTCCGTCGCCGGACAATTCCGGCACCCGGCATCTGGCGAATGCATCACACGCTGGGGTGTGAAGAAACGAGGGATTCCAGGAAGTCCGCCAGCTTCCGAACCACGTGAGAGGCCTCGAATTCCTTTACCCCTTCTATGCTCAAATCCAGCGGGCCGTCTGCCCCCTGGCCCCTGAGCAGGAGCTCAATCGCCTCGGCGATCGCCGGCGGGTCATCGTCCGCGACGGCCAGTCCGCGACGGCATCGCCGGACCACCTCTCCGGCGTAGCAGCCGCGCGGGCCGATCACGAGGATCGGTTTGCCGACCCGCATGTAGTCGTATAGCTTGCCGGGCACTGCGCCGGCGTGCTGATGAACACCGATATCGTGACCGACCACCAGCAGCAGGATTTCCGCACCCCGGCAGCAGGCGAAAAACTCCCCGCGGGACACGCTCGGACGGACCTCGACCGCCTCGCCCAACCCCAGGCGGGAAACCAGGGAGTTGTCCATTTCCCCGCTGCCAAACTGCACGAACCGCACGTCCTGCGCCGGTGAGACGCCGCTTCGCCGCAGCAGAGACAGGGCCTCGAAGAAACCTTCCACTCGGCGAATGCCCTCATACAAGGTTCCACCGTGCAGGATCGTCGGTCCCTCGAACGTCCGCCGCTCGGATCCGATGTCTTCCTGGGCGTCAAACCAGTTATGAATCAGACACCGGGGCTTGTGGCGCATGCAGGGCGCCCTGCCGTCGATCACGTCCCCCTGTTGCGGCGTGGTGAACGTGACGCCTGCAGCCTCCTGAAGCATTTGGGTCTCCAACTGGAGGTAGCGCCGCTCCCGGCGGGTCGGGCGGGCAACCGACATCCAGATGTCGCGAAAATCCATGACGAAGGGAACGCCTGTCCGCCGGGCGATCCGGTGAGCCAACACGAAGGTGCTCCACCAAGGCGCCGTCGCCCAGATGAGATCGATCTTCTCGCGGCGGACCAACTCGACACCGGGCCCTGTCGCCGCCAGCGGCCAGGTCCAGTCCTGATCCACCGGCACCAGCCTGTGAGTGAGGCGGTTGACTATCTTGCTTACGATCCCCGGAAGCCCGCCCCAATTCCCGGGCCCGTGGCACGTCGAATGCCGCCAGATGCTCCAACAAGGGAC
>CAZYDC010000413.1:0-4980 GCA_964646065.1 uncultured Planctomycetaceae bacterium
GGGACTTCCGACTTGGGGTATTTTTGCGACGCCGAATCGGGCGCGGAATCGGGCACGAATTCCAGCGGTTTGACCTTGAGCGCCTCGGCGGAAGCGGCGAACTTGTCGCTGGCCGAGAGCGTCGCCAGCCAGGTCGCGCCGCTCTGGGAGTTGATCTGCGCGAAGAACGTGTCGGTGTCTGCCTGGGCCAGCGGGACGTTGGCCCGGTCGGCGACTTCCTGCTTGACCAGGGGAACCTTCATGAGGTCGGTGATCTTGCGGGCATCGACGGCGAGGTTGGCCTCGCGGCGCACCTGCACGAGCTGGTCGTCGGTCATCCGAAAGCCCAATTCTTTCAGGCCGCTCAGCAGTTTGTCGTCCGCGGCGGCCAGCGCGTCCACGGCCTGTCGCCCGCCCAGCAGCGCCTTGACGTGCTCCAGCGCCGCGCGGTGGCCCTGGATGATCGCCCGTCGGTCGCCGGCCGTCTGTGACCACTGCCCCACCAGCGACTGGAACTTGTCGAACCCCATGGGCAGCTTGCGGTCGCTGTCCTGGAGGTGGGTCCGGAACTGCTGGAGGTGATCGCCCTCGGCCAGATACGCGAAGATCCCCGGGCCGGTGGCGCTGCCGACGAACTGCCTGCGCCGGCCCTCGGACAGCTTGTCGAAGAAGTTCTCGATGCAATCGGTTTGTTGCGAGGCAACCTCGTGGAGGGTCTGCATTTTGGCGTCGTCGGAGATCTTTCCCCAGCCCTTGAATTCCTCCCACCGCGTGTCGGTCGGGCCGGTCAGTGCGGCCAGGTCGGTCGTCAGTTCGGTTTCGGTGATGGGGGCGCCCAGCAGGCTGACCCACTTGTCGAAGAGCCGGCGGGGGGCGGTTCGTTCGTCCACGGCCCGCCCCACCTGGCGGGCGATGAGGCTCTGGCTGAGCATGACCATCAGGAAGGCCACGGCCAGCGAGATGATCGTCACGGTGATGGCGGCGCGGAACAGGCGGTATTGGATGCCGCTGGTCACGAGCTCCATGCACTTGCCCAGCGGCAGGTTGACCTGTTCTTTTACCTCGACAGCGTTTGTCATGTGCCCGTCCCTGCTACGGACCCGCGCGGGCAGTCTGTCCGCGGGGACGCGTCCTTCTGGAAACCGACGATCGCCATCAATCCGCGTTCCGAAAGCTGCTGGAGGAACTGCGTGACGGGCAGTTGGGCCTCGCGAAAGGAGAGCTTTTCCTTCCGGGCGAACTCTTCAATAATCCTCTCGACGGTTTTGTTTCCGTCGCATAAGTCCAGCACCATCGCTCCGACGGTGTCCAGCTCGATCCGGCGGTGCGAGGAAAACGGGATCAGCCAACTCAGCGGTGGGACCATCCAGGCGGGCCTCCGCAAGGGGACGCTCGCCAGCATCGTTCCATCGCCGCGCCGGTCGAGGGTCATCGACTCGTTGCGCGTCGGCCTGGCCTGCAGAAACCGGCCCACGCCGACCTGCGAGGGTTTGACCGCCTGAACTTGTGCGATTTTGCTCATGTAATGTCAATCCAAAGAATATCTTCACTGCCACGTAGCATGGGCATCCTGCCCATGAGTCTGACAGGCATCCTGCCCGTGTCTTCGATGTTTCTTTGTCGTGCCATAGAAACGACAGAAAAACAACATATCATGGGCCAGACGCCCAGGATACTCATGGCCAAGATGGCCATGCTACGGGTTCCGTGGTTTCTCACAACTCCTCCGCCGCGGGCAGGACGGGGGAGGGCACGCAGCATTCCATCTCGAAACCCTCGGGCAACCGCACGTCGCGGTCGCGCCGGGCCTGCATGACGGCCACGTGATACAACCTGCCGTCCACGGGGCAGACCCAGCCGATGTCCAGGCGGCGCTGCCTCAGGCCTCGCAAGGTGGGTAATGTACCGATTCCTTTTTCGCTTAGCAACCGCTGCGCGGGGTGTGCGTTGAAAGTTATTGAACTTTTTTCCACCACGCTCGATTTCTCCGGCAGCGATTTGGCCAGCCACTCTTCCAGCCCGCCCTTGGCGGACAGCCAGTGCTCCACCATCGCCAGGCGCTCGACGACCAGTTGCGGCGAGCGTTTCTTCTTGGGGGTGCCGAAGGTCCATGTCACGCGGCCGACCATAGGGTCGCTGATGAGCAGGTCCAGGTCGCGTCCGACGCGGACATCCATTCCCAGCGCCCGCCAGTGCCGTAGCGGCTCCTCCGGCGGCTGGGCCCGGATGGAGGTGAGGATTTCCCGTTCGACCGCTTGGTTTCGGCGCTGCGGCCAGACGATGGTCGCCTCGACCAGCCACCGCTGGGGCGCGAAGAATCTTGCGGCGTGGACGGCCGTGCCTTTGCCGGCCTGAGCCGTCGTGCCCTCGCCGGCCTGGCGGATCACCCCGCGCCATTCCTCGCCCAAACCCTGGAGCGGCTTGAACGTGACCTCGTCTTTGCGGCTGGTTTTTCGCTGGCGGTACTTTTCGATCATCAGGTCGAGGTTGGGAACGTACGTCAGAGGCCGCCATGTCACATCCAGGCGGGTGAAGAGGCGATCCGCGAAACTGACCCTTCCGGGCTCGTCCAGTCCGGAGGCAACCGAAAGCTCCCACCCCGCCGGGTGGTTCACCAGGATGCCTCTCCAGGATGTCAACTCCAAGTCTGTCTGCGCCATCGTTAATACCGAATTACGTAGCATGGCCATCTTGGCCATGAGTTCCATGGGCATCCTGCCCGTGGTCTGTTTTCTTCTTCTTCTGTTTCTTCTTTGGAAAAACAACAACAACGACAACAGCAACAGCGAAGACATGGGCGAGACGCCCATGATACTCATGGGCAGGATGCCCATGCTACGATCAGAAAGCGTGCCGCTCGTATCGCACGGTTGCATGTCTTGAAACCGCCGCGCGGGCCGAAGGTTTCTCGCGGAGGTTATAAATTCAAGAAAACCCTTTGCGGTTGGCGATAAGAAAGTTAGAACTTTACAGGAACCTCGGGTTCTTGCCCCGCGACACGGAAGCCGCGCTGGACAAGGCCCCCAACGAGAGTTATTATGACCACAGGTATGGAGACCGCGAGGAAGCCCATCATTTTGCCCAAGACCCCCAACGGCGCCTGGACAGGCCGGCGAGTTCATCTCATCGGCGTGGGCGGTTCGGGCATGCGCGCCCTGGCGGGAATGCTGATCTCGCGAGGCGCGTCGGTCAGCGGCAGCGACCTGGCGCCCGACGACATCGTCGATCGCCTTCGCGACCAGGGCGCGAAAATTCAAGTCGGCCAGAAGGCCGAGAATATCCCCGCCGATTGCGAGCTGGTGGTGTACTCCGCCGCCATCAAGGATCAGAACCCCGAACTGCTGGCCGCGCGGGACCGCGGCCTGGAAGTGGTGAAGTACAGCCAGATGCTCGGCCGGCTGATGGCGGGCAAGGTCGGCGTCGCGGTGGCGGGCACGCACGGAAAGAGCACGACCACGGCGATGGTGGCCTACGTGCTGACGGCGGCGGGGGCCCAGCCGGACTTCATCGTCGGCGCGATCGTCGAGCAACTGGGCGGGCCATCGGGCGTCGGCCCCGGGAAGCACTTCGTCGCCGAGGCCTGCGAATTTGACCGCAGCTTCCTGAACCTCTGCCCGCGATACGCCGCGATCCTGAACATCGAAGAGGACCACCTGGACTGCTACAAGGACATCACGGCGATCATCGAGGCCTTCCGCGCGTTCGCCGCTCGCGTTCCTGCCGACGGCGTGATCGTCGCCAACGGCGAGGACCGCAACGTCGCGGCGGCCCTGCGCGACTGCGCCGCCGAAGTGCAAACGTTCGGCATGACCAAGGATTGCACCTGGCGCGGTCTGAACCTCCAGGCTGACAAGGGCCGCTTCACGATGGACGTGCATTACCAGGGCAGCCAGTACGTCAAGCTTTGCGTGCCGCTGCCGGGCCTGCACAACGCCTACAACTCGCTGGCGGCGATCGCCCTGCTGCACCACGCGGGCCTGACCCCCGAGGAAATCGCCGAGCACTTGGCCCAGTTCAAGGGCACCAAGCGCCGCATGACCCTCAAGGCCCAGATCGGCGGAGTGACGGTGCTGGACGATTACGCCCACCATCCCACGGAGATCCAGGTGACCCTGCGGGCCATTCGCGACTACTACCAGCCGCGGCGGCTCCTGTGCGTTTTTCAGCCTCATCAGCATAGTCGGACACGGTTCCTGCTCAAGGACTTCGCCCGCAGCTTCGGGGCGGCCGACGAAGTCGTGGTTCCGGACATCTACTTTGTCCGCGACAGCGACATGGAGAAAGACTATATTTGCTCGGAGGATCTGGTCGCGCAGATCGGCCTCAACGGCGGTCGCGCGATTTACCTCAAGACGTTTGACGACATCGTCCGCCACCTGACGGGCACGCTGGGCGAGGGGGACCTGGTCGTGACCATGGGCGCGGGAACCATCTGGGAAGTCGCCGATGAAATTGTTCGATGGCTTGGAAGAAATCGTTAAGACCGACCATCCGCTGGCCGCGTACACGTGGTTCCAGATCGGCGGCCCGGCGCGGTATTTCATTGAACCTCGCACGGTGGCCGAGTTGCAGGCGGTCGTCGCGCAGTGCCGCGAGGCCGAGGTGCCCATGTTCGTGCTGGGCCACGGCGCCAACCTGCTGGTGGGCGACTCGGGCGTCAAGGGCGCGGTGATCCGCCTGTCCGGAGAGTTCACGCAGACGCGGAACGTCGAGGGCGGCCTGCACGCGGGCGCGGGCGCCGACATGAACAAGCTCGTTTTGCGGTGCGTGCGCGAGGGCCTCAGCGGCCTGGAATGCCTGACGGGCATCCCCGGCAGCGTCGGCGGATGCGTTCGCATGAACGCCGGCGGGGCCTTCGGCGACATCGGAAACATCGTCGAGACGGTCGAGGTCATGAACGAGGACGGCGAGGTCTTCACCCGCCACCGGGACGACCTGGCCTTCGCTTACCGCTCGACCAACATCAACAGCAAGTTCATCCTGGGCGCCTGTTTCCGCCTC
>CAZYDC010000414.1:0-4979 GCA_964646065.1 uncultured Planctomycetaceae bacterium
GATGGCCTTGCCGCCGGCGATGGCGGTCATCGAGCATCCGTTGCCCAGATGCACGGTGATGAGGTTGACATCGTCGATCTTCTTGCCCAGCAGTTCGCTGGCGCGGCGAGTGACGTAGCGGTGGCTGGTCCCGTGGAACCCGTATCGCCGCACGTGATGCTTGTAATACCAATCGGCGGGGACCGCGTAGCGATACGCCTTGGGCGGAAGCGTGGCGAAAAAGGCGGTGTCGAACACGGCCACGTTGGGCACCTCGGGAATGGCCGCCATGGCCGCCTCGATGCCCATCAGGTTGGGCGGATTGTGCAACGGCCCCAGGACGAAGTTTTCCTTGATCACGTCGATGACCGCCTGGTCGATCCGGCAGGTCTTGCTGATCTTTTCGCCTCCGTGCAGCACGCGGTGGCCCACCGCGTCGATCTCGCGGATGCTCTGGAGCACCCCGCCCAGTTTCGGGTCGATCAGCGCCTCCAGGATGTGCGACATGCCCTCGGTATGGTTGGCGGCCGCCACCGTCAGGTCGTGCCTGGCGCCCCCGGCGGAATGATGCAGGCAGGCGTCGGTGCTGCCCACCCGCTCCAACAGCCCCTTGGCCAGCACCGATTCGTCCTTCATGTCGAAAAGCTGGTACTTGATCGAACTGCTTCCGCAGTTGACGACGAAAATCTTCATGTCATCCTCTCTCGATGCGGATCGCCCGCGTGACATTCTTTCAAGACATTCTACTCACCGCAACACCCAAGCCGGGCGCGGGAGGGGTATCTTTATGCGAAACACCCCGCCCTGTCAAGCGTTCAAAAAAAGAGTGGGCCGTTGGCCGTGGGCCGTAGGCAGTAACGACGAAGAAACAGCAAAAGCAAAGAAACTGGTCCTCTGACGAAGGTGCATCCTCTTGGTCGTTTCTTTGCCGTTACCGCCGACGGCCCACGGGCTACGGCCCACGGCCTACGCTGCTTCTTCGCCGTTACCGCCTACGGCCCACGGCCCACAGCCTACGTCTTTCTTGACGTTCCGACGCGACGCGTCTATGCTTTATATAGAGAGCCCGAATTCGGTTACGAAAGAGGACGTCGGTAACCGAACGGCAGGTTTTTTTTGCCGGCCACCGCAAGCGGCGGGCGGCAAATGCCGACAATTAAATAAGATACGGTGAGCGGCACCGGGCGATAATGTCCGGTACACGTCTCACCCCAAGGAGAACAGCGTGAAAATCGTTGTGAACGCTCGACACATGGAAGTAACGGATGCGATCCGCGAATTCGTCGAGGGCAAAGTCTCCAAGCTCCCTAAATTCCTAGACAACATACAGTCCATCGAAGTCATCCTGGACAAGGAGGGCCTCAAGTCCGTCACGGAAATCGTCGTCACCGCCAAGAAGAAGCACGTGTTTGTCGCCACGCATCAGGACGACGACCTCTACGCCAGCGTGGATCAGTGCCTGCACAAGATCGTCCAGCAGTTGCACCGTCACAAGGACAGGATTCGGGACCGTCAGACGACCGGCCTGAACGAGAATTTCGAGGCGTAGACGTAAGACCGGAACAACCGCCAGCCAACAGCCCCCCAGCGGGAAGTGGATTCGGCCAAAGGGCTGTTGGGAAGATGGGGGTTGTTTTGACGGTTTGCGGGCTGTAGGCTTGTGGCTGTTGGACGGCGGCCGCTTCCGGGTTTTCCGGTCTTGCGGTTCGCCGACACTCCGGGTACACTGCATGTGCCCGACCTAACTGAGCCATGAAGAAGTTTTTAGCAGGAGCCACAGATGAAGCTGTCCGATATCGTCATCGCCGAAGCCATCATCCCGGAATTGCAGGCCAAGACCCGGGATGACGCCATTACCGAACTGGTCGAATCGCTCGCCAATGCCGGCGCCATCCCCAAGAAAAGCACCAAGGACGTGGTCAAGGCGATCCTGGCCCGCGAAGGACAGGCGACCACAGGCATCGGAAAAGGCGTCGCCCTTCCCCATGCCAAACTCAAGGGAACCAAGAAGGCCATCGCCACCATTGGGCGGTCCAGCGACGGGCTGGACTTCTCCGCCCTGGATTACAAACCCGTGTATTCGGTGATCCTGCTGCTGTCCAGCCCGGACAAGCCCGACGAGCACCTTCAGGCGATGGAGACCATTTTCAAGCACGTCCAGCGCGATATTTTCCGCAAATTCCTCCGCCAGAGCGAAACCCGCGAGGCCATCGTGGACCTGATCCGCGAGGCCGACGAGTTGGGATAAGACGGAACCACTGAATTGGCAACCATCGAGCAAGAGGCGAAGATCGTCAACAAGTACGGCCTGCACGCCCGTCCGGCGATGCAGTTGGTCGAGCTGGCCAACAAGTACAGCAGCAAGGTCGACGTGTCCAACGGGACGCTGACGGTCGACGCCAAGAGCATCATGTCCGTGATGCGCCTGGCCGCGACCAAAGGGACGACCCTTAAGATCGTCGCCGACGGTTCGGACGCCCCCGAAGCGGTGGCCAGGCTGGTCGAACTGATTCAGGACGGATTTGGCGAGATGGAAGAGGGCGGAAGCGGTTGAAGAAACTGTAGCAGTTCGTAGCATGGGCATCTTGCCCATGAGTACCACGGGCGTCCCGCCCGTGTCTTTGCTGTTGCTTTTGTCGTTTTTGTCCCTAAAAAAGAACTGAAGAAGCGGCAGACCATGGGCAGGATGCCCATGGGACTCACGGGCGAGACGCCCGTGCTACGGCAGGTCCGTCATTATTTCGGAATATTTTGAATGAAAGTCAAGAAGGGCATAGGCGTCTCCCCCGGCGTGGCCATTGCCCAGGCCGTCGTGGTGGACACCGAAGAATTCGACATACCGCAGCGCCATGTCCCCGTGGACCACGCGCAGGCGGAGCTGGCCCGGCTCCGCAAGGCCCTGGCGGTCTCCAAGAAGGAAATCCAGGACCTCCGCAAGCGGACCGCCGCGCAGATCGACAAAAAAACCGCCAGCATTTTCGATTTTCACATCGGGTTGATCGACGACAAGCAGCTCCAGAAGCAATTCACCGAGACGGTCCTGAACGGGCACGTGACGGCCGAGTACGCCGTCGCGACCGTCCTGCGGGACTACGCCAAGATTTTCCAGGACATGCCCCAGCATCTGGCGGACCGCGCGCATGACGTGTACGACATCGAGAAGCGCCTGCTGCGGAACCTGATCGGCCAGCATCGCGAGTCGCTGGCGCACCTGAGGCGCAACGTGATCGTGATGGCGCACGACCTGACGCCCAGCCAGACCGCGAGCATGGACCGCCAGCACGTGGTGGGGCTGGCGATCGACGCCGGAGGGCAGACCAGCCACACGGCCATCGTCGCGCGGGCGCTGGGGCTTCCGGCCGTGGTCGGCCTGAACGACGTGACCTCCGAGGTCGCCGGGGGCGACACGGTCATCATCGACGGAAACCGCGGCGTGGTCGTGATCGACCCCGACGCCGACACGCTGAAGGAATACGAGCAGTTCGGGCGGCGGCAGGTGGAGTTCATCCACAGCCTGGACGCCCTGCGCGACCTGCCCCCCATCACGCGCGACGGGCACGAGGTGCTGCTGCTGGGCAACGTGGAATTCCCGCACGAGGCCACCAGCGTGCTGGAAAAAGGCGGTCAGGGCATCGGCCTCTATCGAACCGAGTTCCTGTACCTGGGCAGCGACACCGAGCCGACCGAAGACGACCAGTACCACGCGTACCGGCAGGTGCTGGACATCGCGGGCAATCGTCCCGTGGTGATCCGCACGCTGGACCTCGGGGCCGACAAGTACACCCAGAGCCGCCAGCGCGTCCCCGAGCGAAACCCGATGCTCGGCTGCCGGTCGATCCGCTTCTGCCTGCAAAACCTGCCGATGTTCAAGACGCAAATCCGCGCCATCCTCCGCGCCAGCGCCGGTTCGCAGGCGTCGATCCTGTTTCCGCTGATCTCCAACATGATGGAGCTGCGCCAGGCCAAGACCGTCGTCCGCGACGTCATCGAGGACCTGGAGGAAGAGGACATCGAGCACGCCATCGACATGCCCATCGGAATGATGGTCGAGACCCCCTCCGCCGCCCTCCAGGGCGACGCCTTCGCGCAGGAGGTGGACTTCTTCTCCATCGGAACCAACGACCTGATCCAGTACACCCTGGCCGTGGACCGGGGCAACGAGAAAGTCGCCTCCATGTTCACCGCGGCCAACCCTGCCGTGCTGCGATTAATCAAGGAAGTCATCCGGGCCGGGCAACGCTACGACGTGCCCGTCAGCATGTGCGGCGAAATGGCCGGAGACCCCCTGTTCACCGAACTGCTGCTGGGCATGGGCCTGCGGACGTTCTCCTGCACTCCGCCGGCCATCCCGGAGGTCAAAAAAATCGTCCGGTCCGTGACCATGGAGCAGGCCCTGGAAGTCGCACGGCGGGTGATGAATTTCGACTCCGAGAAGGAAATAATTAACTACCTCCGCATGGAGACGCACAAACTCCTGCCCGAGGCGTATCCGGACTGAATAAGGGTGGCATGGCGACGCCGTTTGTCGCCATGTCCTGGTTCTGACGGAACCGCATGGCGGCAAACGACGACGCCATGCCACCCACGGTTGATGTTATTCGCGACCAACGGGGTCGCGGAGATGCGATAGAATATTGAAGGACTAGAGAAGGAAAGGAAAAGACTTCGTTTGTCACAGAAGTGGGCTATTGAATTGAGCGTCGAAGGCGACCTGCGGTTCCTTTCGCACCACGACATGATGCGGGCGATGGAGCGGCTGGTTTGCCGGGCGAAGCTGCCGCTGAAGTACTCGCAAGGGTTCAACCCCCGCCCCGCGCTTTCGTTGGCGATTCCTCGCCCGGTGGGCGTGGCGTCCAAGGCGGACCTGCTGGTGTTGGCCTTGGAGCAGGACCTCCAGGCCCCGGCGCTGCTGGAAAGCTTCAACCGGGCCTCGCCTCCGACAGGCCTGCAGGCCACCAAGGCCTACCGCCTGGAAAAGGCCGCCCCCCGTGCCAGGTCCA
>CAZYDC010000415.1:0-4978 GCA_964646065.1 uncultured Planctomycetaceae bacterium
TTCCAGGCTGTAGAATACGCGCGCGGCGGCCATCGGGGCCTTGACGGACTCCAAGAGATACTTCTGGGCGATCTTGTCGTCGAAGTGCCAGCAGGTGTCGATGTCAGGAAAGACTTTCAGTCCGAGCGTCTGGGCGGCCTGAATCATGTTCCTTGCCATCAGCAGATCGACGTGCTCTCCGTGAGCCCAGTGCCACAACAACCCGTCCGCGGACGCCAACTGCGCGATGATGTCCGAAGAGTGGCAATCGACGACTTCCGTGTCGATCCGGTGATCTCGGCAGTATTCCAACCATCGATCCGAGAAGCTTCCTTCCTTGTGGTGAATGGCAAGTCTCATCTACCGGTCTCCTTATGCGCCGCCGAATTCATTCAGGTCCGTGGGCGAATAATTATCATGCTTGGTGTTTTTGTCTTTCATTATCGGAAGAACCAGCCTATTATATGTGTGATTATTATATCAGTTCTTGTGTACGACAGGTCTCTCGATCCGGCACGGCAAATGGACATCGGCAAACTCACCAAGGGTTTCGTTGTGTCCTTGAGGCGGTTGTCAGCGAACGGACATTGGGCAAACTTAAAAGGAAGACCCGCATGACGCTGCAATTGCAGTCCTGGGACCGAACCGGCGTTACCCGGCCGCCGCGGGATGAATCCGCGGTGGTTCGCCTGTGGGTGCCTTGGGAACTCCAAGCCGAGGCGCATCACTTCGCCTATGCGCTTCGGGCGATGCTCGAACCCTTGGGCCTGACGCCCAAGGCGCAAATCCAAAACGATCCGGCCTGCCCGCTGGAGATTCAATGGCCGGACGGAACCGAACGATTGCCTATCGACCCGGCCCGCCTCCGAGAGGCCTTCGCGGCAATCTCAGGCCTTCGCGAACAACCAGTGCCCAAGGACCACCTGGGCAGAACCACGCTGCGCGCGATGGGTCTGGATTGCCGCAAGCCCGACCTGGGCCACTGGGCGGCCGATATCGCATCCTCGCTGGCCGGCATGAATCCACAATGGCGGCGGCCCGAACCGCGATTCACCGTTTTTCTCACGCACGACGTCGAACCGCTGACCCTGCTGGAACCGGTGGATCTGGCCGGAAAACTGATCCGTCTGGCCAAGAGCACGATCCGTCGCGACTGGCGGACTGTGCGCGAGGTTTGGCGATGGCTCAGCCGTCCAGGCCGGTTGGTGAAAACCTATCGAGATTTGGCGGAATTGGAGCAATCGATGGGCGCGGTGGCGACGTACTTCTTCATGTGCGGCCGCTACGACCTGCGCCGCTACGGCTGCCGCTCCGTATGGCCCGTCGGGCGACTTCGCCGACTGGTGGGGTTGGCGCAGCGGCACGGTCATCGCGTGGGCCTGCACGGCAGCGCCTACGGGATCCAAGACGACGACTACGACCGCCGGATCGAATCGCTGGCGGAACTGGCTGGCGCGCCGGTCACGTGGTATCGCAACCACTACCTTGCCTGGGACGCCGCCCAGAGCCCGCCCACCCTGTTCCGATCGGGACTCCGAGTCGATTCGACCTGCGGGTTCAACGATGGGGCCGGTTTCCGCGCGGGACTGCCCTGGACGTACGAACTGTGGGACATCCAGGGCGACCGCCCCAGCGGGGTCATGGAAATACCGCTGATCTTCATGGATGCCGGGCACGACCTTTCCCTCGACAAAACATGGGACGATCTGCGGCGGATGCTGGAAGAGGTCGAGTCCGTCGGGGGCGCGGTGGCCGTCCTTTTCCATCCCGGATTGTTCGTCGGATCCCGCCAATACGTTTTGCGATACAAGGGGTTGATGGAGTGGCTCACGGCCCGCGGGGCGGCTCTGGCGGGGCATTGCGATGAAATGTCCGACCCGCGCCATGCCGAGGATGCATGAGTGCCCGAACTCCTCCCGGAAAACCAGTACGACCAGTGGGACCGCTTTGTCAAGCAGGCCAGGGGAGGAACGCTGTTTCACGAGAGTTGGCATTTGCGCGCCCTGTCCGACCGCTTGTCGATCCTGGTCCTTCGCGACGGGGCGGGGCGGATCGAGGCGGGCATGGCCCTGACGCCCGCGAAATTCCTGGGCACGACCGCCTGCCGGCGGCCTTCGTATACACCCTATAACGGGCCGCTGATTCGCCTCTCCGCCAAGACCAATCCGGCCGAGGCGATGTCCGAAGAGAAGAACCTGATGATTCGCCTTCTGGAGCATAGCCCCCGCATGGGCATGTACGATTTCATCCTGTCCCCGGATTTTGGTGACGCCATGCCGTTTCTCTGGAACGGTTTTGACGTGATGGTGGGCTACACATACCAGATTCCGCCGGCCGGCGTGGCGCAGTGGCACTCGGCGATGAGTTCCGGGCACCGGCGCGACCTTCGCAAGGCCGCTGCGGTGCTCCAGGAATGCGGCGCCCAATTGGAGACCACCGACGATTTGGAATCCTGCCGGGGCGTGCTGCTGGAAACCGCCCGGCTCAAGGGTTTCAAGGAAGAATCTTCCTGGGAGGCCATGCGGGCATGGTGGCGGGAAGTCGTCGCGCACGATGCCGGGCGGCTGTATCGAATCCGGCAGTCCGGAGCCCAACCGCTCTGCGCGTCGCTGCTGGTCTGGGATCGCGGCTGCGGATATTACCTGGCCTCCGGGATGCGGGCCGACGCCCGCCGCGGGCCAATGAATCTGCTGGGCAGGCTGCTGATCGACCGGATGATCCAGGATGTCCATCGCCAGGGACTGACGTTCGATTTCGAGGGCAGCGTGCTTCCCGGAGTCGAACCCTACTTTCGCGGATGGGGCGGCAAGTGCGTGCCAAAATGCCGCGCGGTCAAAATCCCCAACTTCTGCGCTCATGCGATATGGTCCCTGCACCGCTATTGGAAAGGGCACCGAAAGCAAACAGGCCATTGCGGCACACCCGCCGGGTAAACGATTCGCAGCAGCCACGACGGTCAATAGGCGGAAACGATTCTGGCCTGCGGGTAATAGAAGGCCAATATCTGGTTGAACTTCCAGCCGTTGGCGGCCTTGGTCTGTGCCCCCCACTGGCAGAGCCCCACGCCGTGGCCGAAGCCTCGGCCGTTGGTGAAATCGAACGAATCGGGGTTGGTGACGATGGTGCAATTCATGGAGTACAGCCGCCTGGCCGAGGCGGAAGGCTTGCCCGTGAGACTCATGTTCCAGCACAGGCGGATGTCTTCGGCCCGCAGACGCGTTTGCTGTCCGGTGGGGCCTTGGACATCGATCCAGACTGCCCGGCCATAGGGAGTTTGCGAGTTGATGTTCAGCGCCGACACGCCGCCCAGCGAGGCCGCCTGCGGGTATCGGGCCACGATGGCCTGGTACAGTTCGCTTTTGTAGACCCGCACCGGACCCCAGCGATAGTGGGCGCAGTTGCGGCAATCGTCGCAGACCTGCCCTCCGGCCAGCGGCGGATCGGCCGGGGCGTTCCGGATGACGTACGCGCCGTTGACCACCCCGCCGCAACTGGCGGAATACTGGGCCAGGAAAATCTGACCGTTGTACGTCAGCACCATGCCCCGCGTGGCCTCGACGGCTTTGCGGGCGTTGGGAGTCGAAGCCTCGGCGGTGAATCCGCCATAGACCTGCGAACTTTCCGAGTCGCCCAGGTCATAGTCGTGGCCGGATCCGGATGTCGATCTCTGGTACATCGCAAAGGTCCGCGCCGCCACCGCCAACGACTTGTAGGCCTCCAGCGACCAGGTGGTCAGCAATTCCTTGGGCAGCACTCCGGCGAGGTAACTCTCCATTTCCACGTGGTTGACCGCGATGAGCGTTTCCGCGCCCTGCGACACCAAGTGCAGCGATCCGCGATAGCACGTCGGACCCACATAGAAAGAGTTGCTCGGGAGAGGCTCGATCGTGATCTCCCGGCCGGTGTAGGTCGAGCTGCCGATGCGCCAATAACCGCCGCGACAGGTTACGTCGCAGTAAGGCATGGCGGCCAGGGAGGTGGTGGTTCCGCTCTGACAGCTAATGCGGTACGCACCGGTGACGGCGATGCGACAGGAACTGCACTGGGGCGTGATCTTGACGCGGATCATTTGCGCGCCGGCGGAGCGGGGCGGCGTCGTAGGGTTGGTGACGGAGGAAAGATCGAGGCAACTGCTGAGCAGCCCCGCTCCCAGCAGGCCCGCTACGCTCAGGGCGAGAATCGGCAGCAGAGGGAGGAAGAACCTCCAGGCCTTTTGAGGCCCGCGGGCGCCCGAGGGGCGCGCCGCCCGGCGGGGCTTTCGCCCCCGTGCCCGCTTGGGCGAGGCGAATCCAAAAAGAGTCTCGCGATACATAACTGCTCCGGCGCCGGCGTAAAAACGCTGCCGGCGTATCCGTGCCGGTAGTTCCCGGCGACAACTTTTCCAGTGCTTCCAACTTCGACCGCGCCCTTGGCGGCTCGCCCTCGGGCGGATGATCCTTTATCGGCCAGACGGACGAATTCTCTTCGATCTTCCAACCGAACCTTTTTTGGCAGTCGCTATTCTACCTTATTAAGGCGGGAGTTCGGAGTACGAAGTTCGTAGTTCGGAGCACAGTTCGTAGTTCGCAGTACGTAGTTCGTAGTAACGGCAAGAAACGAAAAGAGCCCGCCTCGTTGGAGGCAGGCTCTCTTATTCCATTCGTCGCCGCCGCGACGGTTGCCCTTGCGGTCGTTTCTGTTTTTTCTGTTCTTGCTGTTGCTACGAACTACGAACTACGAACTATGAACTTCTTGGGTCACACGGATTCCTTGAGCTTCAGTCCGTGCTCGCTAAGCCGCTGCGTGATTTCATTCAGGCTGGTCTGGCCGAAGTTCTTGCAGCCGAGGAGTTCCGCCTCGGACTTGTTGCTCAGGTCGCCCAGCGTCACCACGTTGAGGCCTTCGAGCGCCTTGCGGGCCCGGATGGAAAAGTCCAGTTGGGCGATCGGGGTGGCCAGCACGCCCTGGTCCTGGGCCTGAACCGGGTCCTGGACCGGCGCTTCGGGCGCAGGAGGAGGAA
>CAZYDC010000416.1:0-4966 GCA_964646065.1 uncultured Planctomycetaceae bacterium
GGCAAGCCGACGTAAGATCCAGCTTGCTGGTCGGCGCAGTGGGGCACCCTATGACGCTTTGAGGTTGAACTGCATACCGGGACACCGAAATGTACCCGCTGTTCGGATTATCGTTGTCGTACGCCTCCGAGCCTTGATACAATCCCGGCATAGGCATACGGAGAAAAGCCATGGGACATGCCCTCAAACTCGGGCTGGTGATTGTGTGGGTCTTGCTTGCCGGGTGCCAGGTCGATCAACGAGACGGTGGAGCGGCTGTGGCGCCTGGGAGCGACAAGGTTGCGGCGTCGCAACCCGCTCAAGACAAGATTGTTGAACTGCTCAAAGCAACAGTTCATAAGGACGCAGCACAAGTTCGCTCTCTCCTTGCCGCGGACCACAATCTCGCCAACTCGAGATACGTTGACGGGGATTACAGCCAACCGTTGTTCCAATTTGCGGTTTCAAGCAAGTCACCCGAAATAGTTTCTGCTTTTGTGCGCGCCGGCGCCGACGTGAATTTGAGAGCCAGAGGGTTTACTCCACTTGACTGTGCCATCATGTCGCGGGACAAGGAAATGATCAGGTTGCTGGTGCGGTCAGGGGCCGACCTGAGGGGCGGGGACCGAATGGGAAGAAGTGCTTTAACGGTTGCCCAGGAAGAGGGTGATGAAGGTATCGTTGCGGAACTGCGGGCACTGGGGGCCAAAGAGGCTTGCGCGGCGACGTTGATCGAATGTCCGAACGGCCACAAGAAGCTGCGAGATATTCCTGTCGCTTACGGATACCCTGGCCCCGGAATGGGCGAAAAGGCAGAAAAACATGAAATCATTTTGGGCGGTTGCATGCCTGGGCCAACCAAAATTATCGTCCAGTGCCAGCAGTGCGGCTACGAGTACGATACCTACTACAACCACTGGAAACAGAGATCAAAAAATCCCAGGGATTTCACGCCGAAACTCTCCAACTTTCTGTTAAGCCTGCCTTTCCCCTCATACGCTGAACCGGAGTTCGATCAAGAGCTGCGCCGGGGCGTGACTGTCTACGAAGCTGTCTGGTTCTACTCTGAGGACAATCCCAAAATCGTGACGGATAGGATCGCCAAACACCTCGAAAGCCGAGGTTTGAAAGTGGAAACAAAACATGAAACCGCCGACACCGGTGATTCTTTCACATTGATTGCCGCTCTTGATGGAAAGGCCGTTAAGGCTTCCATACAAAAAGGCGAGTCAAATAAAGATACTTCCGTGCATTTTGAAATCACGTCGGAATGATCTTTCTTCTCGGGTTCGTTCTTGTCCTTGGGCCCTCCGGCTGAAACCAACTTGAAGTAACGTTCAGAGCAGGCTTAAATTATAGGAACGGTCCGCGGTGGTCGCGGGCAGGATAGCGAGGTGGGAACGCGTAGGAAGACGTAGCATGGGCGTCCCGCCCATGAGTCTCACGCCCGTACGGGCGTGCCTTCGCTGTGTCGTTGTCGTGCGAAATGAGAAAAGAGAAGAAACTACCACGGGCGGGACGCCCGTGAGACTCATGGGCAAGATGCCCATGCTACGCCCGGAGACGGTCATGGCGGAAGAGATGACGCCGCAGAAGAGCTCCCTGGAGGCCAACCCCTCCGGGGTGCTGAAGTTGGAGTTCGGCAAGGACACGGGGTTCCAGACGGAGCTTCGGCGCCGCGTGGACGAATGGTTTCAGCAAACCGGGCGGCCCAAGCGCGGCGGGTGGCGGATGCATCTCAAGACGGCGATCATCCTGGGCTTTTTCACGGCGTCGTACGTGCTGCTGGTGTTCGTGGTCCACACGGCGTGGCTGGGGATTCCGCTGGCCGTGGTGCTGGGCTTGTCTACGACGATGATCGGGTTTTGCATTCAGCACGACGGCGGGCACCAGGCCTATTCCGAGCGGCGATGGGTCAACCGCATGATGGCTATGTCGCTGGACGTCATCGGCGGCAGTTCCTACGTGTGGCACTGGAAGCACAGCGTCATTCACCACATGTACGTCAACATCACGGGGTACGATTCCGACATCGACTTTCACGGCCTGGCCCGGGTGTCGCCGCACTACCCGCGACGGTGGTATCACCGGTGGCAGAAATTCTACATGTGGCCGCTCTACGGGCTGGAGACCATGAAACTGCAACTGCTCGACGATTTCCGTTACGTGATCACCGGCTTCCTGGGCAACCATCGAATCCCGCGGCCCAGGGGGTGGGAACTGGTGATTTTCATCCTGGGCAAGGTGATCTTCTTCTCGCTGATGCTGGCGATTCCGCTGCTCTTCCATTCCCTATGGATCGTGCTGTTCTACTACGCGGTGGTCTCGATCGTGCTGGGCACGGTCATGACGCTGGTGTTCCTCATGCCGCACTGCGCGGGCGACGCCGACTTCCCGCTTCCGAACCCCGACAACGGCAGAATCGACAACCCCTGGGCCGTCCACCAGGCGCAGGTGACGCTGGACTTCGCGCGGCGCAACCGCGTGCTGACGTACCTGCTGGGCGGGCTGAATTACCACAAGGAACACCACCTCTTCCCGCTGATCTGCCACGTGAACTACCCGGCCATCTCGAAAATCGTGGAGGAAACCTGCCGCGATTTCGGCATCCGGTACAAGGAGCACAAGTCGTTCCAGGCCGGCCTCGCGTCGCACTACCGATGGCTGCGGGAAATGGGGCGGGCCCAATAGAGCATTGACGGGTGCCATGCCCAAGTCTGCGCGGGCATGTCCGTGCTGTGTCCCCATGCCCGCGCAGACTTGGGCATGGCACCCGGATTCATCGTTCAACGTCACATCTTCTCGTACTGGTCCTTGGCCGAGCCGCAGTCGGGGCAGACCCAGTTTTCGGGCAGATCCCCGAACGCCGTTCCCGGGGCGATTCCCTGGGTCGGGTCGCCCGCGGCAGGGTCGTACGTGTGGCCGCAAACCTGGCACCGATATTTGCTCGTGGCTGCCATTGCGCTTCCTATTTCTTCTTCTTGATCGACGCCTTGGAGCGGGTTTCCTGCAGTTCCGCCGTGGGCGCTTTCTTGGAAAGCACGCTCAGGGACAGATCGACCAGCTCCTGGGCTTCTTCCGGGGCCATCGTGCCGACCGTCACCATGTCGCGGTCGCGGATCGCGTTCCAGCAGAAGGTCATCGCCTGGTAAGGCCGGATTTGCCCGGCGGCCATGGTCTTGATAATCATCACCGGTTTCTTCGCGTTGTTGATGATCGCGCCGACCCAATCGACTTCCACGTGCATGAGGAAGCCCTGGTAGTTGAACGGTTGAATATAGGTTTCCACATCGAGGCCGGTCTCGTCGGCGTAGATGACCGTTTCGGGCATGTGCGTACTTAGGCCGGGGACCATGCCTCGCTCACGGATCAGCCGGCACAGCGGGGCCATTTGCCGAATCTCCCGCGCGCATTGGTCCACCATCTGGTCGGTGGTGCTGGTGTGCGGCATGCAGATGGCGACGCCCTTGGCGGCCTCGGCATCGAGGATTCGCGAGCATTCGGACAGGTCGAACCCCTCGAAGGGTGTTCGCGGGCTGGTCGGGAAGCTCGGGGTCGAGATGATGACGGCCTGGACGCCGGTGCGCTGCTGGGCCTCTTTGATGGCGTCGAACATGCAGGTCTTGGTGTGCGGGCACATGATCGTGTCCACGCCGGCCCGCAGGAACACCTCGATAATGTCCGCGATGGATTTCGTGTTCGTGACCATTCGCTCGACGGATTTGCACTTGGCCCCGGAGCAGTGGGTGTATCCCAGGAACCAGTTGGTCCCGATGATCATCCTGGACACCGACACGCCGCCGACCGTTGTTCTCGGAAAAGACTCCATTGGATATTCCTCGCCGGTTAATGCCTTAAATGACCGGAATGTCCACAGATTACACAGATTACACGGTCAAAAGCAAGAAACGGCGAACCGGCGAATGGCGAGCAATCGAACCGGAGAAGGCAGAAGTGCAGAAGCAGTTTTTGCTGTTCCGCCCGCCTAAGGCGAGGTCTTGGGACTTGCGGCTTAGGACACCGTCCATTGAAAGGGGGCGGAAAAGATTTTCTTCCGGGCTGTTGCTGTTTCTTCGCCCCGGATGGGGCGGTAGATTTGTAGCCCACCGCGTAAGCGGTGGGACAACGGCGGCGAGCGGTCAAGCCCCGGTAGGGGCGAAAGAAGGCCCCCCCCGCGCGTAGTGTCGCCCCGCTGCGGGGCTGGCATATCCGCTCGTCAAGTCCCCACCGCTGACGCGGTGGGCTACAAATCTACCGCCCCTGCGGGGCGAAAAAAAAGCCACGGCAAAGAGAGAATGTTTTTCCCACCCCTTTTTTTTGGGCGGTGTGCTTAGCATCTGTTTTGTTCGCGGGAAGGAAAGAAGAAACGGATGCTAAGCCGCAAAGGGGTAAGAAATGGATGGACAAATCGCCGGTTTTCGACAAGACTATCCGCCTTGCGAGGCGAAATCAGGAGTATTCGATATGGCGGAGACAGCGATGACATCTCGGCAGCGTGTTCAGGCGGCGATTCGACGCCAGCCGGCGGATCGTGTGCCGGTGTTTATGTGGTTTCATCCGGTCACGGCGGCGAGGCTGGGGCGGCTGCTGGAGATTCCGCCCTCGCGGGTCTCGCAGGCCATGGGCGACGACGTCGCGCAGATCTGGGTGAACAACAATTACGCGATGGAAGGCGTGGTTCACGAGCACGACGGCGAGCGGCATACCGATTTCTGGGGCATCACCTGGGAAAAGCAGGGACCGTTCAACCAGATCGTCCAAACGCCGCTGGTGGATGCGACGCCCGAGCAACTGCTGGCCTACAAGTTCCCGTATGAGCATCTGGAAGAACTGCTCGAGCCGATGGCGAAGCTGGCGGACAATGTAGCACGGGCTTCCAGCCCGTGTGTTTCAGGGGCGTCCCGCCCCTTGGGGACAACGGACAACGAAGACCATGGGCAAGATGCCCATGCTACACAGGAAACAGCAAGACATGGGCAAGATGCCC
>CAZYDC010000417.1:0-4962 GCA_964646065.1 uncultured Planctomycetaceae bacterium
TATCTGTTATGTGCCATGACCTTCGATTTTCCACCACTTAAATTGGAGGAGAACCTTTTTTCCTTTCTCAGCGTTCTCAGCGACCTCAGCGACTAAACCGCATTGGCATTTTCAGAGCGGAATGTAAAGTCGGCCTGGCCTATTTCGCCTTGGCCGCGGGTTTGGCGCCGCCGCCTCCGCCGTCCGACTTGCCCGCCAGGGCTTTGAACAGGGCGACCAGTCCGCTGAGCAGCAGCGTCGCCACCAGCGTCAGCAGCAGCAGGCCCCAGACGTAGGACAGCAGCGGCCAGACCTCGTTCATCAGGTCGCTGAATTTTTCCCACAAGGCGCCGATGATGGCGATGGTCACGGCGATCAGCACGACGGCCGCCAGCGTCGGCCGCACCGGCCGGGTCGCCACCGACAGCCGCACGCCCAGGCACAGGCTCAGGTAGACGAACAGAGGCACCTTCCAGTCTTTCCACTTCAACTGGCCCACCGTGTCAGTGAAGTTTTTGAGGAGGTCAACCTGGGAATGCACCAGCTTCCAGAAGTAATTCACGGCGGCGGTCATCGTGGACGGGGCTTTGTCGTTGAAGTTGCCCTTGGGAGGCAGCAGGCCGTCGCTCTTGAGCGAGGCGATGTTCTGAACCACGTCCTTGCCCATGTAGTGGTTGACGGCCAGGATCGCGGCCCCGCAGGCGACGATGGCGAAGGTCGAGGCGATCAGCGGGCCGAAGAACCCCAGCTTGGACTGGGCCTCGGTGGTCGGCTGCCCGCCGTCGCTGGCCTTGGAATCGGGCATGATCTTGGAGCGGCGAATTTCTCCACCGGTGATCAGGCACCCTAAAATGTAGGCCAGTTCGGCGACGACCGTCCCGGGCAGCAGCAGGCAGGCCACGATCACCGGCTTGGTCAGCTTCGCCAGCAGCGTGAAAACGCCCATGCCCATGAATATGGTCAAGAGCAGCCACAATGAAAACCACGCGTATGTCGTCACGATGCACCTTCGGTTGGAACTTAAACCTTATCGGCCAATCGAGAGAGTTTTCTGCATCGGGATTCACCCCAACGATACGTAGCATGGGCATCTTGCCCATGAATCTCACGGGCGTTCCGGCCATGTCTTCGCAGTTTCCTGCCTTCTCTTCTTTTGCGTCACAGTAACAACACCAACACACACAACTGCAAGACACGGGCAAGATGCCCGTGAGACTCATGGGCGGGACGCCCATGCTACGACAAGCCCATAAAAGTAAACGTGGCAGTCGGGGGAGCTGCCACGTTTAGCAATAAGGCAGCCGGGGGGGACTGCCTCAGTCTTGGTTGTCTGTTACTAAGTCATAGGCCCCCTTCAGAAAATAGTCAAATTCCTGATAGGAAAAATTCCTATCCGGGTAGGTATGAACCACCACGGCGGCGACTGGCCGCCGGTTGGTTCTCGATATTAAGTTGTTATTATTAAATCTGTTGCAGCCTGGCTCCCTATCGGAGCTTTATCGGGCTGGACCGGCGGGAAAAAATTGTTTTCTTCTCCATTTTTCGCCAAATCGGCCCCTGATGGCTGCGGGGGAAAGGCTCTTACGCGAACCCTTCGGGCGTGGCCAGCGTCTCGAACCTCGTGCAGTTGGGCAGGAACGTCAGCTTGATGATGCCGGTCGGTCCGTTTCGCTGCTTGGCGACGATCAACTCGGTGACGTTGTTGTTCATGTAGTCCGGCTCGCCGCGATGATAGTAGTCCTCGCAGTGCAGCAGCATGACCACGTCGGCGTCCTGCTCGATGGAGCCCGACTCGCGCAGGTCGCTCATTCGCGGGCGATGGCTGTCGCGGTCGGCCGGGCCTCGGTTGAGCTGGGCCGCGCAGACCACCGGAACCTCCAGCTCGCGCGCCAGTGCCTTGATGCCGCGGGAAATCTCCGTGATCTGTTCCTGCCGGTTGTCGGCCCGGCCGTGATAGCTCATGAGCTGCAGGTAGTCGATGAACACGCACTGGATGTCGTGCTGCGCCTTGAGTCGCCTCGCCTTGGCGCGAAGTTGCAGGGCGGTCAGCATCGGCGAATCGTCGATGTACATCGGCGCCTGCTCCAGGTCGCCGGCGGCCAGTTGCAGCTTGGTCCAGTCCTCCGCCGAGATCATCCCTCGCCGCATCTGCCGCAGGTCGAAGCGGGCGTGGCTGGCCAGCAGCCGCTGGGCCAACTGCTCCTTGGACATTTCCAGCGAAAACACGGCCACGGGCTTGCGCTCGACGACGGCCATGTGCTCCGCGATGTTCAGCACGCAACTGGTCTTGCCCATCGAGGGCCGGGCCGCCAGCACGAGCATCTCGCCCTTCTGGAAACCGCTGGTCAGTTCGTCGAGCTGATGATACCCGGTGGCGACGCCGGTGATCAGGCTGCCGTCGGTGGCCTGGAGGGTCTCGAAGGTTTTTTGCAGCAGCCCCTTGAGGTCCACCGCCTGCTCGCCGATGGCGTCGGAGGCGATGCGGAACACCGTCTGCTCGGCCTCGTCCACGATCGCGGAGGCCTCCTCGCTGGAGTCGAACGCCTCGCGCACCATGTCGGTGCCCGCGACGATCAGTTCCCGCAGCATACCTTTGTCGCGGACGATCTTGGCGTAATACTCAGCATTGGCGGCGTTGGGCACGCCCTCAACCAGCATGGATAGGTATTCAATGCCGGATTGTTCAGAGCCGTCGTTCCCGATTGTTTTCAGCCGGCCAGCCCGCTGGAGTTCGTCTTTCGTCGTCACAAGGTCAATTGGCGCCGACTTCTGCCTTAGAGCGACAATTGTCTCATAGATCATTTGATGAGTGGGGCGGTAAAAGAACTCCGGTTTGACAATTTGCACAATGATGTCAATGGCAGTGGCGTCCAGGATCATGCATCCCAGCACGCAGGCTTCGGCCTCAAGGGAATGCGGAGGTACTCGCACCGTTATGTCGCGACTCTGTCGCGCAGGGACAACCGCGCCGTCCTGCGGGACGCTCTGGTATGTCGGACTGCCTGTGTCGATCTCGGTCACGCGTTCACCTTTATTCCTGGTGGCATGGCGACGTTGTTTGTCGCCATGCGTTGTCCGCACGGCCAGGACATGGCGACAAACAACGTCGCCATGCCACCCTTGCGATGACATTACATCATTTCACTTCCACGGGTCCAGCACGATCTTGGCGCACAGGCCGGAGGCGGAGATTTCGAACGCCTGCTGGACCTGGCTCATGCCCATGCGGTGGGTGATCAGTTCGTCCAGCGGCCCGGGGCTGTCCACGATCACCCGCATCAGGTCGGCGAAGCGGGCGATGTTGTAATGCCAACTGCCCTTGAGCGTCAGGCCTTTGCGGATCATGTCCGGGCTGACCGACAGCGGGGTGGCGCCGTACGCGTAGGTCTCGCCGACGAACGCGACCTGCCCTCGCCGCCGCGCCGCGACGATGCACAACCGATGCGCCGCGGGCACGCCCGAGCAGTCGATCGCCTTGTCCACGCCCGCACCGCCGGTGGCGTCGAGGATCTGCTTGAGCACGTCGGGGTGCTTGGGGTCGAACACCTTTTCGGCGCCCAGCTTCAGTGCCTTGGCGGCTCGGTAGGGGTTGGCCTCGACCACCAGCGCCCGCGCGCCTCGGTAGCGGGCGTTGATTACCCCGCCCAGGCCGACCGGGCCGGCGCCGGTGATGAGCACCGTGTCGAACCGGTCCACGCCGACCAGGTCCATCGCGCCGAACGTGGGCCCAAGGCCGCAGCAGGCCATCGACGCGTGCTCGTACGACACGCCCTCGGGGATCGGCATCAGCAGCCAGGAATTTTTCAGCAGGTACTGGGCGTATGTGGCCGTGCCGCTCACCGGGCCTTTGCCGCTGACGCAATATATGTAGTCGCCGGCCAGGCAGTCGTCGCATCGGCCGCAGGGGTATTGCGGCATGACCACGACCCGGTCGCCGACCTTGACGTTGCCGGCCTGGGCGACCGCGACGACCTCGCCGGCGGCCTCGTGGCCGAGGCTGCTGGTCTTGCCGCCATCGACGAACCCCTTGTACTCCGCGCACATGGGCGCGGAGTGGACTTTGACCAGGGCGAAGTCGCCCGCGGCCACGGGGTCGGGAACTTCCACAAGGCCTGCCTGCCGGGCTCCGGTAATTGCCGCAACTTTCATGTCACACCTCGCACAAGAAAAGATAACATCAGGGGCGCCAAGGACACCCAGTATACAAAGGACAACACGCGGGTCAAGTTTAGCCGCGAGCCGGCATGTCACGGCGTAGCTTCTGAGCGAAGCCGGAAGGCGAGCGCTACCCAAAGGGGAGCGCCTGGGAAGGCGATCCTTAGCTCGCAGTGTCGCCATAAGGCCTTTCTTCAAGGAAGTTAGCAGTTTCGCCTTAAGGCTATTCTCCAGCGAAGTTTGTAGCGTAATCGCGAGGCGATTCTTCAATGAAGCTCGTAGTGTCGCCGTAAGGCGATTCTTCAAAAATGTCCTCACGGGCACACTACAAACGGGCCTTTTTGGCGGCTTTGGAACGCATTGGAACCTGTTTTGGGGGCATTGGGAAGCCATTGGAACGTCCAGGCGGCTCACTAGAACGTCTTTGCAAGCCACTGGAACCCGTTTGCCCCCGCCCCCAAAGCCGTAAGTATGTGATAATAAGCATGTTATCATTTTCAGACCCCTGAATTTTCGCCTCTTTCGATTTTCGTCGCTCAAATTTTTCATAGGAACTCTCCTTTGGCGGTGGCCAGTGATGGCCGCCACTGATACCGGCGGGCGGCGCTGCTGGCCGCCGCCGGTTGTCTGGTCCGTCGCATTGTCATTACTTTATGTTCGCTCCTTTCGTATCCGTCAGGCCGGGGGGCCGGATACCGGAGACCGGAGACCGTAACGGCGAAGACTATTCTCTTCCCGGTCTCCGGTATACGGTCCCCGGTCTCATGGTCTTCCCGGGCGCTACAAGCGCCCCCATAATTACCCGTTGTGAACACTTTGGAGTTCACA
>CAZYDC010000418.1:0-4936 GCA_964646065.1 uncultured Planctomycetaceae bacterium
ATCTTTTTGTACTGTTTCACGCCCTCCTCGTTCTTGTGGAGCGCACGGCACTGGACGGCGACCATCCAGCGCAACATCACGTCGTTGGGGTTGTCGTCGGCCAGTTTGCGCAAGGCCTCGAAATGCTCCTCGACATTCTTGTGCATATCGAGATAGAGGATGTGGGAGGCGCATTGACCTTCGACGGAATCGCCGTTTTGCTGGGCTATGGCCTTGAAGATCGGGAAAGAGTCTTGCACCATGAAGCGGCTGCGAAGGCAACACGCGGTGAGAAAGACGACGCGCTGTTTTGCCAGCAAGGCCTCGGCTTCCACTTGTTTTCCTTCGTTAAGGAGCGACAGGATGCGAGCCTCGACATGGCCCGAGGCCGCTTGTGCGGCGGGTTTGGTGGACTGTGCATTGACAGTGCCCGCCGCCAGAATGATTGCAGATAACATCGCCGCCGATTCCAGTACGCGTTTCATCGCCTTGCCCTTTGCAGTCTGGGTTTGCCGTATAGTCTGGGACACGCCATACGACATAACCCGGATTTCCCGAATCGCTTTGACCCGCGTCCGCCGCAGGCCGCTCTTTTCTCATTATCTCGTGCAGCGAACCTCATGCAATCAATTTCCCCAACGCCATCGACAACCGTCGGGCAGCGGGGAGCAGGCCCGGGCAGCGCCGGTTTTTGAATGCCCGTTTGGGTGCGGCGGAAAGTAGAATGTCTCCCACATTGAAAGGAGAACCTTATGCGACTAGGCGGACCGGTATTTAATTTCACCACGCCCGATCAGTGGGTTGCCGCTCATCGCGAGGCCGGCTACGGCGCGTGCTATTGGCCGACGGAATCGGAGGGACAGGAGGAGGCGTACCTGTCGGCCGCTCGCGAGGCGGGGCTGGTAATCGCGGAGGTCGGCGCCTGGAGCAATCCGATGAGCCCCGACGCGGTGCAGCGCGCCGCGGCGATCGAGAACTGCAAGGCCAAGCTCGCGCTGGCCGAGCGGGTCGGCGCGCGGTGCTGCGTGAACATCGCGGGCTCGCTGGGCCACCGCTGGGACGGCCCGGACCCGCGCGACCTGACCGACGAGGCCTTCGACCAGATCGTCGTAACCACGCGCCAGATCATCGACGCGGTGAAACCCTCGCGCACCTTCTACGCCCTGGAGACCATGCCCTGGGCCTACCCCGATTCGGCCGATTCCTACCTGCTGCTGCTGGGGGCCATCGACCGCAAGGCTGCGGGCGTACACCTGGACCCGGTGAACCTGGTCAACTGCCCGGCGCGGTACTTCCGCACCGATCTGCTCCTGCGGGAGTGTTTCGCCAAGCTGGGCCCGCGCATCCGAACCTGCCACGCCAAGGACGTTTTGCTGGCGCCCAAGCTGACGGTTCACCTCGACGAGGTGGCGCCGGGCCTGGGCAAGCTGGATTACGCGACCTTCCTTCGCGAGTTGTCCCACCTCGATGCCGACACGCCGTTGATGATCGAACACCTGCAACCGCAGGAATATCCGCCGGCAGCGGCGCACATCCGGAAGGTCGCGCAGAAATGCGGTCTGGCGTTTGCGTGAGGGATATGAAGGGTGCTATGCTTCCGTCTGCGGAAGCATGTGCGCGCGACCTTCAAACGACCAAGACATGCTTCCGCAGACGGAAGCATGGCACCCGGCACCCGGAAAAGAGAAGACATGCCCGCGCGGACTTGGGCATGGCACCCGACAACGTTACATCTCTTCTGAATTGGCGGAGATGGTGGTCACGGGTTCCGGTGCGTCGGCATTCGGATCCGGTTCGACGGCCAATCGCTTCGCGATGGCCCGTTCGCGCGCGGCGACTCGCCCGGCCCACCAGGCGGTAACCAGCGGCGCCAGGATGGCCGACACGATCACGCTGGATGCGACAATCGTTGTGGCCTTGCCGGCGGCGGGTCCGTAGGCCGAGTTGGCCGCCACAATCGCCGCCGGAACGCTGGCGGCGTTGCCGGCCGTCGTGGCGGCGGCCAGTCCGGCGACGCCCGTCCCGCCCGTCAGCCGGTCGGTCGTCCAGAGCGCCACGCCCGTGATCGCGACCACGGACACGCCCATCAAAATGCCCGTGAAGCTGGCCCGCCAGATGTCGTCGAACTTCATCTGGGCGCCCAGAGCGAACGCGAAAAACGGAATCACCACGGGCACCCCTCGGCCAAGGAAGCCGCGCAGATCCTCGTCGATATTGCCCAGGATCATCCCGAGGATCAGCGGCAGGACGGCCCCGAGCATTTTCTGCCACTCGAATCCGGGCATCGCGAATCCGGCCGCGTTGATCGCAATGAGCGTCAGCATCGTCAGGAACGGGCCGCCCTCGATGCTCATCAGCGTGTAGGCGCCGGCGTCTTCCTTTTTGCCGTACTGCGTGATCAAGGCCATGTACAACCCGCCGTTGGTGTCGTTCATCGAGGCGACAATCGCCAGCACCGACAGGCCGCCCAGCACTCCGCCCGTGACCACGCCCTGCCCCAGAAAATACGCGCCCACGAACCCGGCCACCGCGGCCACGCCGATCTTGGTCAGCAGCAGCGCGCCGCCTTTCTTCAGAATGTACGGCGTGGCGCTGAAGCGGATCGTCGCCCCGACGCACAGGAAGAACACCGCCAAAATCGCCAGCGGGGCCGACTTGCTGAGCATCGCGCCGGTGAACGAGCCGAACATGCTCTCCGCGCCGGGAAACAGGGTATGCACGGTCACGCCCAGCAGCAGCGGCACCATCATCATCCCGCCGGGGATTCGGTCCAGGGTCCTCTTGATCTTCATCCGGGTTCCTTCGAGTCGGACATGCGACCCTTACAGGATACCGGATCGCGTGTCCGGCGACAAGACGACTTGGCGGGGAAGTCAGGGCAAACGCGCCAAATTCAAAGCAGATAGCCACGAATTACGCGAAAAAGAAAAACAGATTTTCCGGAGACAACCAGAAACGGCCCCGATGCGAAAACAGCCAAAAAGAGAGTGCCGTTTCTTTGCTGTATTCGCGCAATTTGTTGTTTCTTTGTCGTTAGCCTGTTTTTTGGCCGTTGTTTTCGCGTCATTCGCGTAATTCGTGGCGAATCCGTTTTGGGTCGGCAAGAAGATACAATCGCCCTAGCGGGAAAGCCTCGCCCGTGAATCATTCGCGAAAAGTCGGGGCAATCCATCTTGTCGCCGGCCCATGGTTCTGCTACAGTAGCCCCGCGCTTGGCGAAGGCCTTTGAGATGAGAACCGTTTTTCGGAACTTTTCCCGAAACCTACCGCTATCCGCGAGCGTTTAGTAATCGAGAATTCAGGACCTGCCGCGACCGCTGTGGCAAATCCGTTTTGAAGAAATGACGATCCGAGCAACCATTATCGGCATGTTGGCGGCTTTCCTGTTGGCGTCGCTGGGTTATCTCAACGACTCCACGCAGGGGCTAACGTACATTATCGGCAACCACCTGCCGATCAGCGTGTTCGGACTGTTGATCTTCGGGGTCATCGTGATCCACCCCCTGCTGCGGAAGATCGGCTGGCACTTTCGAACCGCCGAATTGGCGTTGATCGTCACATTGATGCTGGTGGCCGCCAGCATTCCGGGCAGCGGGCTGATGCGGTGCTTTCCCCCCACCATCGTCATGCCGGCCGACTACAACAGAAATTCCGAAGGCTGGAAGAAGGCCAACGTCATGGGCTACGTTCCGCCCCGCATGTTGGTCGGCGGAGGGGAATATGTCGAGAAGGCGATCGTAGGATTCGAGAAGGGCTTCAACCCGGTCGATCAGAAGACGGCATGGTCAAAGCAGATACACGAGATTCCCTGGGAGTATTGGAAAGACCCGCTGATTTTCTGGCTGCCGCTGATCGGCCTGACGGCCATTGCCGTGGTCTGCGTCAGCCTGATCGTCCACCGGCAATGGTCCTCGAACGAGCGATTGCGATACCCCATCGCGTCGTTCGCCAACATGCTGACAGACCAGGACCCCCGCGGCGGAGCGGTCATCCTGCGGAACAAACTTTTCTGGGGCGCCCTGATCGCCGTCTTCGCCCTCCGCGTGATCAATGGCATCCACGCCTGGTATCCCACGTCCATCGAAATCCCGCTGAAGTTCAGCTTCGACGCCGTCACGCAGAAATGGCCCACCCTTCCCCAAGTGCCCGGCGCGACCTGGATCATCAATACGGAACTTTTCCCCACGGTCGTCGCGTTCGCGTTCTTCCTGGCCAGCGACGTCAGCTTCAGCCTGGGCATCCTGAATTTCGTCTGCATGGCCGTGGGCGGGGCGTTCCTGAGCATGGGAATTATCCTCGACACCGGATACACGGCCGCCTGCCCGTACACCTGGAGCGTTTTCGGCAGCTATCTGGGCCTGGCCCTGGTGATCCTGTGGGTCGGCCGGCACTATTACAAGAACGTCGTCAGGCAAGGGTTCACGTTCGTCCGCCAGGAGGGCATGGACCCCTCCGCGCCCTGGGCCTTCCGCGTGCTGATACTCACCCTGGCCAGCATGGTTGGCATGTTGATCTGGGTAGACCTGCCTTGGACCATCGCGATCCTGACGGTCGGGACGATCCTGCTGCTGTTCCTGGTCATGGGGCGCATCAACGCCGAAACCGGACTGTTCTTCATCCAGTCGCGATGGTTCCCCATCACCGTGCTGATCGGCATGTTGGGCGTCAAGGCGTTCGGGCCAAAAGCCATGGCGATCGTCAGCCTGGTGTCCGCGGTCCTGACAATGGATCCCCGCGAGTGCCTCATGCCCTTCCTGCTCAACGGCCTCAAGATGTCCGAAAGCGCGGGCATCAAGCCCAGCCGGGTCGGCTGGACCGCGTCCTCGACCTATCTGCTGGGCCTGGCCGGCGCCATGCTCGTGGTGCTCTGCACCTGCTACAACCACGGCGGCCCGACCTGGGACGGATGGGGCTTCGGCGTCGCGCCCACCTTCGGCCTCAACGAGGTCCAGAAGGG
>CAZYDC010000419.1:0-4926 GCA_964646065.1 uncultured Planctomycetaceae bacterium
TCCATCGAGGTGGCGGACTGGTTTTCGACCTCGATCCGCGCGGAGGCGGCGAAGGGCATCTGGAAATAGCAGTTCATCGCCGTGCCGCCGCCGCCCTGGCCGTCGCCGCCGCTGACCGTGAACGGGTAGCTCTGGTAGGCCTGGATCCGCCCGTGGCCCAGGCCGAAGAAATCCCCCAGCGGGACCTCGACGCTTGGCGTGGACTCGCCGTCCCACCAGATCCGCAGCACCAGCGCCCGCAGGTACAGCGCGTCCTGCGAGCCGCCGGTCATCCAAAGGTGCGTGATGCACCCTGGCCCGGCCAACTCCGCCAGCGTCAGCTTGGCGCCCGGCGCCATCGTGCGGAAGTCCGCGTTGCCGCCCGTGCGGTCATACGACGACTCGCGCCGCGTATGCACGCCCCGGCGGGCCTGAATCAAACCTTTCATCGTGGACATCCCGGTAATCGGCAGCGCCATTCTTTGTTCTCCTTAGTTGCGAATTACACAAAACAACAATATTTACCGCAGAGGACACAGAGAACACAGAGTAAGAGAAAGAATTCAAACGGCGAAGAAACGGCCGGAAAACAGACAACACTTCGTTGCGCGGCTTGGGCACTCAATACTCTTAGCCTCTCTTTGCTGTTTCTTCGTCGTTTGAATTCTTCTCTCTGTGTTCTCTGTGTCCTCTGTGGTGAATGTTGTTTTTGCCGTTCTCACTCGAACGCAATCGTGCCGAACTGCCGGAAATTGTGGAAATTACCGCCGGGGTCGGGGCACCAGGCCCATTGCGTGTTTTGGCCGCCGTCGTAATCGATGCGATACATGTTGGCCCGCCACTTCATGCCCGGCGTCGGCGGGCAATTGCCAAGGCCCTTCAAGAGCGCGAACGGCACGAAAAACTCGGCCGTCCAGCCTTCGATCTTCGCCATCGGCTTGGCCGGCCCGCCCGTCACCGCCGTCGCATGGCGGATGCGCCGCTCGCCTTCGTAATGCCACGGCACCCAGCCGAAGTACGTGCCCTTGTCATTCGGAACCATCAGCGTCAGCTCCACGTTCAGCGGCGACAGCTCATACTCAAAATAGAGGTCTTTGGCCTCGTCGGTCCACAGGAAAAGTTCGACCACGTCTTCGAGGTAAATGTCGTCGTTCTCGCGCATGCGGGTCGCCGTCAGGACCTGGTCCTGGCAGTCGTACAGAAAGTACATGCCGCTGGCGCTGTACAGCACCTTCACGCGGCTGCGATAGTCCGCCGGACCCGACTCCACGTGCTGCAGCGCCTGCCAGGCCGTCCGCCCCCACTGCGGCGCGTCGCCCAGCCCGGTGACTTCAAAATCCTCGGTGCGGTTGATGAGAAAAGAGGTTGTCATTTGCCGCGAACCCCCTGGGAGTATGCCGTTTGCAGATTCGTCCACATCTCGGCGCTGGTTCCAAGCGCCGCAGCCAATTCATTGGCGGTTCTGGGCGTGATGATCTTCTTTCCGATGACGATTCCATTCACGACCTGGATAGGCCGGCCCATGATTTCCGCCAGGTCGCCTTGCGTCCATCCTCGGGCCTCCAACTCCTCGCGGATAAACTCGCCCGGCGAAAAAACTTCTGCTGGTCGATTAGCAATCATTGGTCATAATCCTCAATCCCGAGATTAACATCACGGGCATTTCCTGACGGGGGCGATTATACTGATATACGCATGAGTTTTGGTCTGACAAAATATGGCCGGCGGGAGTGGCTGCTTTGCTCGCTGGTGATTGCCGCGTGCATCGCGGCCGCGATCTGGGTGTCGCTGCCCCGGTGGTGGTGGTCGCTGGTGACGATCGTGCCGCTCTGGGCCGTGTGGATTTGGGTGGTGTGGTTTTTCCGCGACCCCGAGCGTCCGTTCGCCGGCGGGCCCGAACTGCTGGTCAGCCCCGCCGACGGCAGGGTGACGGACATCACGCCCATCGGCCCCGACAGCGCCTTGGGTTGCGAGGGCATAAAGGTCGGCATTTTCATGAGCGTCTTTGACGTTCACGTCAACCGCAGCCCCGCCGACGCGGTCGTCGAGCAGGTCCGCCATGTGGCGGGCATGTTCCTGGACGCCCGCAACCCGCTGTCGGCGGAGCGGAACGAGTCCGCGACGATCCATCTTCGCCTGCGCGTGGACGGCAGGGATTATCCGCTGGTGATCCGCCAGGTGGCCGGCCTCGTCGCCAGGCGCATCGTGACCGACCTGGCGCCGGGTCAGCGCGTCGCGCGCAGCCAGCGGATCGGCATGATCAAGTTCGGCTCGCGCATGGAGGTGCTGGCGCCGAGCGAGCTTTCGCCTCGCGTGCTGGTCGGGATCGGTCAGCACGTCAGCGCCGGCCAGACCGCGCTGATCGCTTTGACTTCACCGGAACGGGCAGGTTCGAGGAGCGTCACATGACCGAACCGGGCGACATCAAGGACCAGCGGCGCATGCTTCGCCGCCGCCACCGGCGCACGCGAATCCTCCAGGCGACGGCCGTTTTGCCCAGCCTGGCCACGATCTTCAACGGCCTGTCGGGCTTCGCCGCGATTCACTTTGCCACCAAGCTCAGGCTGGGCGAGAATTCCCCCCAGGCCGTCCACAATCTCATGCTCGCCGCGGCGCTGTTGTTCCTGGCGATGGTGTTCGACCTGCTGGACGGCCGGCTGGCCCGCATGACGCGGCGGACCAGCGATTTCGGCGCGCAGCTCGACAGTCTTTGCGACATGGTGAGTTTCGGCCTGGCGCCCGGGGTGCTGACATCGCACGCGGTGATCGCCATTTTGCGCGATGTGACGGGCGGGCAAAACCTGATCCTGGAGCGCGTGGTGCTCTGCCTGGCCGCGGTGTACGTGGCCTGCGCGGCCATGAGGCTGGCAAGGTTCAACGTGGAGAACGAGCCCGACGAATCGGCCCACATGTCGTTCAAGGGTTTGCCCTCGCCCGGCGCGGCGGCGGCCACCGCCTCGTTGGTGCTGTTCTACGGGTGGCTCAAGCTGGATATCCAGGATTTGGCGCCGTGGCAGTGGTCTACGCTGGCGGCGGGCATTTCCTTCGTGACGTTCGCGTGCGGTTTGCTCATGGTCTCGCGATTCCGCTATCCGCACGTGGTCAACCAGTTCATTCGCGGAAAGCGCCCCTTCGCGTACCTGGTCAAACTGGTCTTCCTGGTGATCGCCGTCGTGATTTTTGCCTGCCTGGCCCTGGAGCCCACCCTGGCCGCTTTGACCATCGCGTACGTCTTTTCCGGCCCGATCACCGCCCTGTGGCGATTGTGGCGCAAGCCGGCGCAGCCTCCCGGCCGCGAAGTAATCACGAAAAACGGGGGCTGAGACCAATCTCGGCTGAAAGATTGGGTCTGTTCCCGATTTCCCTTAGCCCCGAATTAGCAGGGGCTACTTGATCGTCACTTCCTTGCCCGCCGCGGCTGAGCGGTAGACGCCATCGATGATCTTCTGGACGGCAAGCCCGGCTTCGCCCGGAGCGCCCAACTCTTGGCCGTTCAGGCAGCCCTGGACCCAGTTCTTGAGTTTGATGGTGAAAAGGTCATTCCAACTGCCCTCGCCCAGGCAATTGGGTGTGCTATTGAGCATCGTGCCGGCGCGGTCACTGTAAATAGCCGCCGGATCCCAGGCGCAGCCGCCCTTGTCGCCCATGGCGGTGAGGTTCCACACGTCCTTTTCAATATGAGCTGCAAAGGAGGATTCGATCTGCATGATCGCGCCGTTTTCAAAGCGGATCTGGCCGGCCGCCAGGTCCTCGACGGTGTAGGTCTTGTAGTCCCAGTCGGGCCATTGGCTTGCCACGTTGCTGGGCTTGTTGCCCATGTAGGTCCAGATATTGCCGCTGGCGGCAACGGGCTTGGGGGAACCCATGAAGTAGTGGGCCATCTCGATCACATGCACGCCGATGTCAATCATCGGCCCGCCGCCCTGGAGCTTCTTCTGTCCGAACACGCCCCAGTTGGGAATGCCGCGCCGGCGCAACGCCTGGCATTTGACGAACATGATATTGCCCATCTGCCCCTCATCCCGGGCTCGCACCAGGAACTGGGTGACGGGATGGTATCGGTACTGGAAACCGACCGAGAGCTTGACTTTGTTCTTCTTGGCGGCCGCGATCATCTTCTCGCACTGGGCGGGGGTCATCGCCATGGGTTTCTCGGTGAAGGCGTGGCAGCCGGCGTTGCACGCGTCGATCACCGGCTGGGCATGGACACCGTTGGGGGTGCAAACATCGACGGCGTCGGGTTTCACCTCCTTGAGCATTTTGTTCCAGTCCTTGTAGACCGCCTGGACGCCCCAGGTATCCTGCATCGTCTTGAGCCGCGCCGGGACGATATCCACGCCGGCCACGATCTCCACTTCCGGGATCTTCTTGTAGGATTCCATGTGGGTTTGCGCGACACCGCCGCAGCCGATGATCGCCACGCGGAGTTTCTTGCCCTCGTACGGGGCCTTGCCATCATCCATCTTCAGAGATTGAGTCGATACGCCTGCGTTAGCCATAATGCTTCATCTTCCAGATTCCAAGTCGATTTCCCCGAACCTTTCGCCGGCGACCATCGCCGGCATTACGAGGTTCGGATTCGACAAGAGCAGATTTTACCGCAGACCAACAGAAAAGGGGATAGTCAACACCTGTCCCTCTCGAAAATCTGGGGGAATTCGGGGACACCATACGAATTATCGTCCAACTGCGATTGCAGTTAGTGTAATTGGTATGGTGTCCCCGAATTCTCAGTCCACTGGGTACGCGTCACGTGTGTTGGTGGATTCCAGGCCGGGCCCGCTTGTAGTGCCCGTCAGGGCATTCTGGAAAAAACCGTTTGTAGTGTGCCCGTCAGGGCATTCTGGAAGAAACCGTTTGTAGTGTGCTCGTCAGGGCATTCTGGAAGAAACCGTTTGTAGTGTGCCCGTCAGGGCATTCTGGAAGAAACGCCTCACGGCGTCACTA
>CAZYDC010000420.1:0-4920 GCA_964646065.1 uncultured Planctomycetaceae bacterium
GTTGAAGGCGCTTCGCACCCGCAACTTGGCGCGGGTGGACGTGGCCGTCGTCGACAGCGGCGTCGATTCGACGCACCCGGACCTGCGAGGCCGCGTGGGCGGCGCTTGGAAGGTCATGCTACGGGACGGACGCCAGAAGCCGATTCGATGCCACGTCGGCCGAAACAACGATGTCTACGGCCACGGCACCGGCGTGGCCGGGATCATCGCCGCCATCGCGCCGAATGCTCGCATCTTCGACGTTCGCGTGCTGCGGGGCGATTGCGGCGGCAGCGGCGCGGCCCTGTTGGAGGGCTTCCGCCTGGCCGTCGAGCAGCGCGTGCGGCTGATCAACATGAGCCTCGCCTGCGAGGCGACGTTTGCCCAGGAGCTCCACGAACTGTGCGAGCAGGCGTATCGGCTGAACCTGGTCGTCGTCGCATCCAAGCGGAACATGCCGCTGGAGGACAACGGCTGGCCGGCTGAAATTTCCTCCTGCGTGAGCGTGGACCAAACGGACTTCCCTTCCCCGTACATGCTCAAGTTCCTCAAGCCCCCGCCGATCGAGTTTGCCGCTCGGGGCCAGCGGGTGCTCACGACCGCCCGCGGCGGGGGGTATCGCGAGATGACCGGCACCAGTTTCGCCACGCCCACTGTAACCGGGCTGTGCGCCCTTTTGCTTGGGGCCTTTCCGGACTTGCGCCCCTTCGAGCTGAAGACCATTCTCAAGCACAGCGCCGGCAAAGCCTAGCAACTTGATGAAAACCTATCCGGCGTAGCATGGGCGTCCCGCCCATGAGTCTCACGGGCGTCTCGCTCGTGTCTTTTCCGTAGCCGTTGCCGTGAGAAAAGCGGAACAAGAGAAGGAGAAGAAGAAGCAACCACGGGCGGGACGCCCGTGAGACTCATGGGCAAGATGCCCATGCTACGACGTTTTGCTCCTTTCCCGCTCCAGGGCCGTCAGGCGATGGACGACTGAACCCATCAGAACGAACATCGATTCGGGGAACTCGCTCAGGAACGCGCGGAATCGCCGGTAGTCCAGCGACAGCAGCACCGCCTCCGTCTGGGCCTTCACGGTGGCCGTGCGGACCAGGCCCGCGAACATCGCGTATTCGCCCAGCAGGTCTCCAGGCCCCAGGTGCCGCACCGGCTCGGTCCGCCCCGGAAGGATGACCGCCAGACTCCCGCTGACCACCACGTAGACCCGGTCGGAGGGCTCGCCCTGCTCGAACAGCAGTTCGTCGGCCCGCAGGCGTTCGGTCTGCATCATCTCGGCCAGCACGCCCAGGTCCCTGGCCGGCACGCCGGAAAATACCGGGCAGACGCCCAGCGCCTGCATACGCTCGGCCGCCGTGAGTATGGTTGTCGGTGTCATGTCTGTCTCAGGATCCGGCGGAACACTTCGGATCCTTCCTTTAGCTGCTCGAACGTGCCGCCGGCGACCAGCCGGCCGTTGTCCATCACCTTGACCTCGTCTGCCTGCCGGATGAACTCCGGGTCGTGACTGACGGTGATAATGACTCTTTGCTCGCGAAGGCCGCGAAGCAGTTCGGCGACCCTCGTGCGGCTGGCCGGGTCCAGCGCGCTGGTGGGCTCGTCCAGGATCAGCACCTCGGTTCGCCGCAGAATGGTCCGGCAGAGGGCCACCAGTTGGCCTTGCCCGCCGGAGAGATTCGCGCCCGACCGGCCTGCATCCGACTGAAGCCCCGTTTTGGTAATCAGGTCCTTCAGCGGGTCCTGCTCGATGAACTCCATGAGGCTCTGATCGAGGACTTGTCCGGCGCGGCTGTTGCGCGTGTCCAGGACGCCGAACAGAAGGTTCTCCCGCCAGGTGAGGAAGGGGTGAATCGTGTTCAGGTCGAACGGCACGCAAGCGCCGCCCAGCGCATCGCGGAGATGCCGGCAGTCGGCCGCCAGCGCGTTCCTTGCCTGCGGCGAGCACCAGTCCTCGGCATGATCGTCGCCGGCCAGCTCGGCCGGGGAGCAGGTCAGGGCTATGGCGTAGAGAACGGCTTTCTCCCGGGGCGCCAAGGTGTCCGCCTCGCCCAGGTGGGCATTCGAGGACCGCAATTCCCATAGCAGCTCGGGCAGCGGGAACATGGCCAACTGCGAGTAGACGTGGTAGTTGGGAATGCCCAGCAACTGCCGCGATTGTCGCAGGAGCGTCTGGCCGGACTTCGTCAGTTGGGCCGCCAGCCCCGCCGGCAAAACCGAAGGCAGCTTTCGCAATCCATGCCCTTTGAGCAGCGTTCCGATGGCCCGCTCGCGATCGCACCGGCCTCCGAGCAGGCATTCCAGAATCCAGTGCTTCCGATCCGCGTGGCCGGACTCGAACGGCAGGATGTCCGCCTGGCAGCGGCTCTGGAGCCACTGGCGGGACCGGTTGCGTATCTCGGCAGCGCCGCCACCCAAAGCGGACAGGCCGTCACAGGCCTGCGGCGTCATTTCGACCGCCTTCAATCGGCAGATCCGGCCCAGCCCGACGCGTTCGAGCAGATCGGTTTCCTCCGCGGCCAGCGACGGCGCCTCGCCGGAAGCTTCCGTCGGCGGCGTGTACCTGCCGAACAGGATGTTCTCCAGGATCGTGGCGTTCAGCAGCGCCAGCGACTGGGGCATGAACGAAACGATCTCGCTCAGTCGCCCGGCCGCCAGCGCCTCCACCGGCTCCTGGCCATACAGCACCGTTCCGGCCTGAGGTTTGGCCCGGCCCAGCAGAAGCCGAATGAGCGTGGACTTTCCGGACCCGGCCCCGCCGACGACGGCGGTCCATTTGCCCGGCGAGAATTCGGTGGTGACATCGACGATGCCTCCCTGCGTGGGCCCGTCGGGCGTGGAGTACCGGTAGGTGGCGCCCTGCACGCGGAACGGCTGGGCCGGCTCCCGCGCGGCGGGGGCTGGGGCATGAACCTCGCCGGCGGCCTTGGCCTGGTCTGCCCCGGCCGGCGCGCGATCTTCGCCCGGCTCGGCCGCCATCACGTGGGCCTCGTATTCCAGAAGCCGCTTGATGCTGTTGTTGGCCATCTGAAGCTGGAGGTTCTGCATGATGATCGCCGAGGCGCTGCCGAACAGCTTGGGCGTCGCCCAGATCACCACGGGGATCAGCGTCCACGACTCGTCGCCGCCGCCGGACGCCCGCAGGTGCAGGATCACCGCGACCATGGCCACGAAGGTCAGCAGGTAGGTCACGGTGCTGCCGACGTTGAGCATGGCGCTGAGCCGCACGACCTTCATATAGGTCCGCGTGCGCGGTTCCTGCACTTCGCCGAACCGGCTGTGGATCCACGGGTAGAACCGGCCGACCTGCACCTCGGCCGCCGCCCGCAGGAAATCCTCGAAGCGGGACTTGACTCTGTCGTCCTGCCGCAGGTAGTCGCTGTCGATCTGCTTGACGGTCCGGGTCATTCGATGCGTCCAGACCGCTCCGGCCAGGCAGCCCGCCAGGGCCACCATCGCCATCCGCCAGTCCTTGAGCACGAAGAACAGGAAGTTGCCCACGATCACCAGCACCGACCACCAGGTGCTCATGAACAGCGGCCTGCGGTCGCTGACCCGGGAAAGGTCCACCGACAGGCGGCTGACCGTTTCCGCCGGGGAATGGCGGCTGAAGAACGTTTCATCCTTGCGAAGCAGGTGGCCGAGGATTTCGCTCTCCATGTCGTCCTCGGACTGGACCTTGAGCTTGCCCGCGACGCGGGTCTTCCAGTAGATCCCCGCGGCGTCCAGGGCCTTGACCAGGACCAGGCCGGCCAGACATGCCACGGCCAGCTTCCACCCGGCGCTCGCCAGGCCCTGGCTTTGAGCGGCCGACGGCTGCGATGCGGCCGCCCCGGCCGTCGCCGCCGCGGGCGCCTGGCCCAGCGACTCCGTAACCATCTGGAGGAGCTTATCCTGGCCGAACTCCAGGCACGCCGACGTGATGCCCGCCACCACCAATTGCACAAGGAATACCCGATACCGCGGGTGCCAAAACGCGAACCAACTTTTTAGCCCGTTTTTCATCGTTCGCCGCTCGCACAACAGAGAATTATATGTGCAGGGACGGGTAATGCAAGTGGCGAGCGAATCGGCGAAGACGAGGAAACGATGACGCGGTCCAACGCACGCTGGGCGCTGCCCAAGTCGAAACCCGTTCTGCCTGACCGGCAACCCGCTCTGCCCAACCGGCAACCTGTCCTGCCTAACCGGGAACCCGTTCTGCCCAACTGGAGCCTGTCCTGCCCGATTTTGCGTGGCACTGGAAACGGCAAGTGTCTTGTTTTTAATAAGTTATGCATTCCTGACCTTCGCGGACGCGTTTTTTTTGCATTTTGACAGTCCGCCCCCTTGGAAAGGTATCCTGACCTACCCGGTTCCTAAAATCGTAACTATTTGCAAATAAACGGTTTGTAGATTGGTCCTCGATTTTGCGCCTCTTTCGATTTTCGTCGGTCAATCTTTTCATAGGAATTCTCCTCTGGCGGCGGCCGGGGATGGCGGCCAGCCACACCGGCGGGCGGCGTTGTGGGCCGCCGCCGGGTTGCGTTGTCGCTACTTTCTTTATCAGACTCTTTTCCAGCTCCTTGTCACGGCGTTCAATTGCCGCTACGGTCTGCCGTGTCCGGTCCCCGGTCCCACGGGCTCCTCGGGCGCTACAAGCGCCCCCATAATTACCCGTTGTGAACAGTTTGGAGTTCACATTCTTGTTCGCAAGATGGAGCCGGCGACATATAAAGCACTGTGGTAAAAGGAAATAAAAAATACTTATTTTGTTCGAACCCCCCGAATTTAATGTACACTTTGGAGTTCACATTTTTGTACATTGCAGTCAGGATTTGCCTTAAAACAAGGGGTTTGGTGAGAAAGTCACTACTTGTTCCGTTGGTAAAATCGAGGTTAAACTATTTCCGGTTCTCCTCCAATTTAAGTGGTGAAAAATCGAAGGTCTTGTAACAGAACAAA
>CAZYDC010000421.1:0-4869 GCA_964646065.1 uncultured Planctomycetaceae bacterium
AGAACGGCCGAGCCCACGCGCTTGATGCAGACCTCACCGCCCCGGAAGCGGAATTCCTTGGGCAACCGGATAGCTTGGCTAGCGCCGTTTTTGAAGACTTTCGCTGTTGTAATCATGGAGTTGTCCTTGTCTATACTTAAGTATATATTGGCTGTTGGCATTCGACAACGTTAATCTAAAGTTTATTGTTTCGACCCTAATTGGCTATTCGCTAATGGCTGTTGACTCGCAAAGGAGACAAGTTTTGTTTAAGGCAATGAAAGAGCACATCACCCACGAGTTGGAATCGATCCGCCAGGCGGGGACGTGGAAGGAAGAGCGCGTGATCGCCTCGCCTCAGGGCGCACGCATCACGGTGGCGGGCGGGCAGCAGGTTCTGAACTTCTGCGCGAACAATTACCTGGGCCTGGGCAACGACCCGCGCGTGATCCGCGCCGCCGTCGAGAGCTACCAGAAATGGGGTTACGGCCTCAGCTCGGTGCGGTTCATCTGCGGCACGCAGCAACTCCACAAGCAGCTCGAGGCCGCCCTGAGCGACTTCCTGGGCACCGAGGACACGATCCTCTACGGTTCGTGCTTCGACGCCAACGGCGGCCTGTTTGAAACCCTGCTTGGCGATCAGGACGCGATAATCAGCGACGAGTTAAACCACGCGAGCATCATCGACGGCATCCGGCTGTGCAAGGCCAAGCGGGTGCGATACAAGAACCGCGACATGGGCGACCTGGAGGCCCGGCTGCTGGAGGCCCGCGACGCGCGGCTGCGATTGATCGCCACCGACGGCGTGTTCTCGATGGACGGCACGATCGCGCCGCTGGCGGGCATCTGCGACCTGGCCGACAAGTACGACGCGGCCGTCATGGTGGACGATTCGCACGCCACCGGCTTCATGGGCAAGACCGGCCGCGGAACGCACGAGTTCAACAATGTGATGGGCCGTGTGGACATCCTCACAGGCACGCTGGGCAAGGCTCTGGGCGGCGCCTCGGGCGGATACACGACCGGGCGAAAGGAAATCATCGCCCTGCTTCGCCAGCGCAGCCGCCCCTACCTGTTCAGCAACACACTGGCCCCCTCGATCGCCGCGACGACCTTGGCCGTACTGGACATTCTTAAGAAGTCCACCGAGCTTCGCGACCGCCTGGAAAGCAACACGAAGTATTTCCGCGACGGCATGAGGCAGCGCGGTTTCGACATCCCGCTGGGCGACCACCCCATCGTGCCGATCATGCTGGGCGACGCGGCCCTGGCGACGAAAATGGCCTCCATGATGCTCGCCGAAGGCGTCTACGTGATCGGGTTCAGCTATCCCGTCGTGCCGATGGGCAAGGCCCGCATCCGCGTGCAGATCTCCGCCGCCCACAGCCAGGCCGACCTCGACGTGGCCATGAACGCCTTCGCCAAGGTCGTGCGAGCGGCCAAAGGATAACCACCAAGAGCACCAGGGACACCAAGAGCACGAAGAAAGAAAAAGTTGTTTCATCTGTTTGTCGAACCCCTGTTTCTCTCTTTGTTCTTGGTGCTCTTGGTGTCCCTGGTGCTCTTGGTGATATCTTGCGTTTGCTTCTTGTCAATCCGCCGATTTACGATTTCACCGCATACGACTTCTGGTCGCGGCCGCTGGGGTTGTTGGCCGTCGTGGGGCAGCTTCGCGGGCGCGCGGAAATGCGGCTGTTCGATTTCATGGACCGAACGGCGAGCCGCGACCGGGAGCAAGCAGTATTTCCGGCGAGAGACTCAATTGTGGCACCCCCAAGTCCGCTTGGGGGTGGTTCACCAGCGCCCCAAGACACCCCCAAGCGGACTTGGGGGTGCCACCAGGAGGGAGCGGTCAAACTTCGTCGCGACGATGTCGGCCGGGGCCAGTACTTCAGCCAGCCCGCCCAGCGCCCCGCGATCTGGCGAGACATTCCGCGGCGGTACTGGCGATTCGGCCTGCCGGTTGAAATGTTTGACGAATTCCTGGCCGCCGAGGGGCCGTTCGACTTCGCCCTGATCGGCACGGGCATGACTTATTGGTATCCCGGCGTGCGAGAAGTGATCGACCGCATTCGCCGCCGCAGCCCGCGCACGGGGATTGTGCTCGGCGGGCCTTACGCCACGCTCTGCCCCGATCACGCCAAGGGCCTCGGCGCCGACCTGGTCGTGCAGGGCACCGACCTTTCGCCGCTGTGGACGATGCTCGGCCTGGCCGGCGACGAAAACCAACCCCCGCTGTGGGAGGCGTACCCTTCCATTGAGGCCGGCGTCATGCGGCTGACCTGGGGCTGCCCGTTTCGATGCACCTACTGCTGCGTGCCGAAGGTGTATCCGCAATTTACCGTCAAGCCGCCCACGCTGGCGCAGGCGGAACTGGAACTGTTGATCTCGCGCGGCGCGCGACACGTGGCCTTCTACGACGACGCGCTGCTCCACCGACCTCAAGAGGCCCTCGTGCCCTTCTTGGAATACGCGATTTCGCGGGTGCCATGCCCAAGTCTGCGCGGGCATGTCACCCCCGGAACCTCATGCCCGCGCAGACTTGGGCATGGCACCCACATCGCCTTCCACACGCCCAACGCGATCAACGCGCGTCTGGTGACACCCGACCTGGCCGGCCTGATGGTCCGCGCGGGCTTCGGCAAAATCTACCTGGGGTTTGAAAGCGCCTCGACGGATTGGCAGCAATCCACCGGCGGAAAGGTTCAGCCGCACGAGTTGGCGGCGGCCGTGGAGACGCTGACCGCCGCCGGGGCCTGCCGCGGCGACCTGGCGGCGTACATCCTGCTGGGCCACCCCCGTTCCGACACGCAGGAGGTCGAAAACTCGATGAGGCTGGCAAACCGGTTGGGCATCGCCGTCATGCTGGCGGAATTCTCGCCGATCCCCGGCACGCCCGACGGCGAACTGTTTCGAGGCAAAGGCGTCATCGACCTGGACGAACCGCTTTGGCACAACAAGACGGCCTGTGCGCTGGCCACGCTCGGCCAGCCGGAGGTCGATCGATTCAAACAGCTCTGCCGGGATTTGAACCGCACCGTCCGCCAATCAAACAACGGCCATCACCAAGAGCACGAAGACCACCAAGAGCACCAAGAACAACAAGACAAATAGAATCATTCAGAAACGGCAAACCCACTTTCAGCGCCGAAGAATTCCGGTCCAATGAACTCCATCTCTCCTGGCCGTTTCTTCCCTGGTGCTCTTGGTGGTCTTCGTGCTCTTGGTGATTGAGTTTCGGAAATCGTTGCAGGCGCGAGGCTGAACCGTATAATGGGTCCAAAGTTTGTTCCCGGCGGCAAGAGAACCTTGGCCGCCAAAGCCACGACAGGTAATGACAATGAATCGCTCCAGTTTCATCCTGGCCGCTGCGTCGCTGCTCTTGTGCGCGGGCGTTTGTTCCGCGCAGGAGTACGAGCGCATCGACGGCAAGTGGGTGCTGATCGCCCCGCCGGTGCCCGGCACGCCCAGAGGCGACCTGGGGCTGATCCGTCAATCCGTCCAGAACCACGCGGACGGCGACGCCGTCAAGGCCGCCAAGACCTTCATCAAAAAGTATCCCGGCGACCCGGGACAGGAAGAAGTGATGATGCTGGCCGCCCAGGCGGAGATTCATCGCGAGCATCTTTGGCAGGCGTACGACGACTGGACGGAAAAACAACTGACGCAATATCCAGCCGGCAAATATTCCCAGCGGGTGCTTCAGTGGGAATACGATATCGGCGACGCGTTCCTCAACGGCAAAAAGAGAATCGCGCTGGGCATTTTCCGATTGGCGGCGGAGCCTGAAGGTTTGCAAATCCTTCATCGAATTGTCGAGCACGCGCCCGGCTCGGCCCTGGGCGACCGGGCCCTGCTGCGGATCGCCGGATACCATTTCAACCATCGCAACTGGACCGAGGCCATCCAGGCCTACGACGAATATGTGAAGCTGTTCCGCAACGGCGCGAGCGTACCCTACGCCACGATCCAGGCGGCCAGGGCCTCGTTCCTGGCCTACCGGGGAGCGCAATATGACGACGCCCCCCTCCTGGACTCCGAGCAGCGGTTCAAGATCTATCGCGAACACTATCCCGCCTTGGCCGCCAAGGCCGACGTCAACCAGATTCTGGCCAACATCCGCGATCTGCGAGCGCAGAAGCTGCTCACCACCGCGGAGTTCTATCGGCGCACCGGGCGCCCCCAAGGCGAGGCCGTATACTATCGGCAGGTGCTCGATCAGTTCCCGCAGACGCCCTCGGCCCCGATCGCACAGCAGAGACTCGCGCGGCTGGGCGATCTTTCCCCCGCCAGCGGGCCGGCGCCCCAGCCGCAAACCCACCTGTTCACCCCCCCGCCGGAGGAGAAGCCTCCGCAGCCGACGACCACACAGGCGGCCACCGGCCCAGCCACTCGTTCCACCACCGGAACCGCGACCACCACCGCGTCCAGTCCGAACACCGGCCCCGTTCGCCTCGAAGAGTTGGTGCCGACTACGCAAGGCGCCGCAACCAAACCGGCGACCCGTCCCTGGCCGACCACGCAGCCCGCAACCGACGCGGCCACAAGACCCACCACCACTCCGACGACCGGAGGGAGCAAATGAAAAAATTGATTCCTGTGAAATTGTCTTCTTTATCTCCTGTCTTTCTCTGCGTTCTCTGCGGCCTCTGCGGTTTGTCCATTCTGGGTTGTTCGGGCGACCCGTCCAAGGGATACACCACCAAGAGCATGTTCCCCGATACGATCCAGACCGTGGCCGTATCGATCTTCGACCGCAACAAGAACGTGTACCGCCGCGACGTGGAAATCCGCCTGACCGAGGCCATTCAGAAGCGAATCCAGCAGAATACGCCCTATCGTCTGGCCAAAAAAGGCCAGGCCGACAGCGAACTGACGGGCGAATTGCTC
>CAZYDC010000422.1:0-4850 GCA_964646065.1 uncultured Planctomycetaceae bacterium
GTTTCGGCGATGTCGCCAGTTCGATGTACGCCAGGACCCAGGTGCGCCATGGCTCGCAAAAAATTCTTTTCGCTGGGTGTAAGGCGGTCAAACCGGACGCGGAAGAAGTTATTGTCCAAACGACGTGTGGCTTCCTCTGTAGCCCGTCGGACGACATCAGGGGTAATGGGCGAGACCGAAGCCTGGTTCCATGTCTGATACCCCCATTCCTGAAGGAAATACGGATAACCCTGAGTGACCTGGAAAATCTCGGCAAGGGCAGGTGCCTCAAACTCCACTCCGAGGCGCTTCACGGGGTCTTGGAGGGCTTTGGCGGCATCGATTTCCGACAGTGGGCCGATGATCGGAAAGCTGAAAAGCCGTTCCGCGTAGGATTTCGATTCGCCGGCCAGGCCGGGAAGAATTGGCAGGCCAGCCCCAACCAGAACCAGGGGAAACCGAGACTGCTGCATCTTGTGCATTGCCATGATGAGGGCACTGAGTTCTGTTTGTTTAAGGAACTGTATTTCGTCCACGAGCAAGGCCACGGCAGTTTGACGTTCTTGGGCGGCCTCGGCGACGGCGGCTAAGAGATTGGGAAGATCAGCTTCCAGATCACCGCTGTCGGCTGTCCCCCGCGCCGGTTCGATGTCCAAGCCGAACTCTGTTTCACCCACCTTGACCTTGATGACCCCGAGGAAACTCCTGAGCACACCCAAACCCCTGCGCACCTTGTCACCAGCCCCGGCCAATCTGTCCAAATCAAAAAGCAGACTTCGAAGCTGAGGGGCCAACAGGGCAGGAAAGGATTTCCCTTCGTGCGCCTCAATGAGAATGGCATGGTAGCGTTCCCTTTTGGCAAGACGATCTATCTCATTGAGCAACACAGTCTTCCCGACGCCGCGAAGGCCCGTAAGCAACATGCTCTTTTCAGCGCGCTTCTCACGGACTCGCGCAAAGAGAATCCTTGATTCCTCCAGAACACCGTCGCGGCCTACGAGCTCTGGCGGCGGCGATCCAGCACCCGGCGAGAAGGGATTTTTGATGTGGTCCATACTCCCTACCTTTCACTTGTAACAAGTTATTCCAGTTATACAGCCAACATCGTATAAGTAGATATAAGTATCCACAAGTGCAATTATCCATTCGTCATGGATTGAATAATCGGTCTATTTGACAGCCCTTTGTCGATCTTTCAATCTGGCTGCCTTGCCTTTCGAAATCAAACCAGCCATCGCCGTCGCGTTGGTCTGGATGCGTTTGAGCGAGGCGGGGCTGAACATCTTGACCCATTCCTTTGGCACGGCCGAGGCGCCGCGCAGGGTGCCGGTGAGCATGGCCGCGCGCCCGGCGATGGTGTCGCTGTCGCGCCCGATGTTGGTGCCGCCGATGGCCGCCTGGCGAACGTCGCCGTTGGCGATCTTGAACATGGCCAGGGCCAGGCCCCAAAGCTCCAGCGGGTCGATCATGTGATAGAACAGGCACTTTTCGTAGAGTTCCTTGCGGACGGCCAGCACGTCGGTGTACTTGTCGGCGATGTCCAGGCAGGTCTGGATGTACTGGCGGGCGGTCTTGAACTTTCGCTTGTCGAAGGTCTTGAGCGGCGAGGTGGGCGCGACGTCCAGGGCCGCCTGGAGAACGGAATCGACGCTCGCTTCCGGCCTAAGCGCCTCGGCGACGGTGGCGGACATCATCGCGGCCGCGACGACATCGAGGCCTCGCTGGTACATGTAGCTGATGGCCGTCGCGTCGATGGCGGCCCAGGCGGGGTCGGCGATGTTGAACAGGCCCGCGGGCTCCAGGCACATGACGGTCGAACCGGTGACGACGTTCCAATGACCGGTGATCCGCGCGTCCCATCCGCGCCGGATCAGGTCGTAGGAATTGCCCATGCACAGCGGGAAGAACCCCTCGCGGTTCATGTTCTGAAGCCAGATTTTGCCCAGGTGCCTGGCCATGACCGGTTGGCCGGCGCGGGCGAGGTAGGCCTCGACCAGGTGCATGGCGGCCTGGTTGTCGTCCTCGCTTTCGAGGCGGCTGGGCTGGAGCACCGTTTGCACGCCGCCGGGATACTGTTGATCGATCTCGGTGTAGAACCTGCCCTCGACCGGCGAGCCCATGGCGTTGCCGATCGCCCCGGCCAGCAGGCAGCCGGAAATTTTATCCACCAGCAGGCTCTTGCCGGCCTTCTTCTTGGCGGCCAGCTTGTCGATGACCGCGAGGATCGTCCGCTCTTCCTTCGCGCGGGTCTGGACGACGTCGGCGAGCTTGAACCACTTGCGGGCCATCGGCCTGGCCCAAGCGAGCCATTCTTTGGGGAACACCTCGGCCCCGCCGATGGCGCCGAGGATCGCCCCGCCGACGACGGCCGCCGGGGTGTGGCCGCCCAGGGCGCCCTCGATCCAATTGCCCGGCGGAGTGCCGACGAGCACTTGCATGAACTTGCGGGGATCGTTGCCGAAAACGCCCAGCATCGGCAGCACGAAATACATGGGGTCAAACCCGGCCCAGAAGCTCTCGCGGTGCTGGGGGCTCCTGCCGCCGCCGTAGAACCACCAGCGGACGAATTCTTCCGGGTTCCACGCGGGAACTCGCGAGGCGGAAATCTGGTCGTAGAAAAGTTCGAGATTGTTTTCGCGGGCGAGCCTGGCGACGACGGGGTAGACGGCCGATTGATCGTCGCTGGCCATCGCCTGCGCAATGGCGGCGGCGGACAGCCCAGCCCAGTCGGCGCCAAGGCGAGGCTGGAGCACCGAGGCCAACTCCACGCCGTCGAGGTAGGCCATTTCGGGGTCGGCGAAGTGGAAGATGCCCACGGCGATCATGGCCGCGCAGGCGATCGCGCTGGGCGCGGCCCCCAGGCCGCTGAGGCGCGCGTTCATGCCTTCCTTGAGCAATTCCTGGACAGAATGCACGCCGTCCAGCATAAAGAACCCCTCGGCCAGGGCGGGACAGTCTTTGAGAACTGCGGCGAATTGTTCGGGAGTTGCCCTCCCGCCGGCGGCCAGGTAAGTCCGCACGCCCAGTTCGATCAGCGGGCGCAGCGGGGCGCACTCTTTCTTGGGGTGCATCGCGCCCGGGTCGCGCGGGCGCAGGTCGAGCTTGAACAGGTCGTCCGGCCCCTTGACGCTCGCGAACCGCTCCGGATGAATCACCCGGGCAAACCCCAGCTCCGCCCCGATGGCGGCGCCGATCAGACAACCCTGGATACGTTCGTCGAATTTCACGTTGGACATTTTGACCTCGCGATTAGAGAACTCTACACACGAAAAAAGAAAGCCTGTTTCTTCACTGTATCTTTGCCGTTTCTTCGCCCCGTAAGGGGCGGAAGATTTGTAGCCCACCGCGTAAGCGGTGGGAATACTGGCGCGCGAACAATTTAGCCCCGGTAGGGGCGAAAGGCCGTCACACCCAGAGATACCTTTCCTCGTAAGAAATTCCGTGCCGTTGCAGCAGACTCAGGAATTCCTCCTGAAATGAGGCCTTGCGATGATGCTCTTCCTGATTCTGGATGTAGGCCGCCATCGCATCCAGTTTGATCCGGCTGACCGTGAACGCCCCGTACCCTTCTTGCCAACCGAAAGGGAGCGAAGGAAACGTATCGTGAATCCACTTTGAAGAGTTGGCCTTGATCGTGCATGCCGCGTCGGAGATGCAGCAATTCGGCTTCAAGGAAAAGAGCGCATGCACGTGGTCCTCCGTTCCTCCGATGCAGATCGGCTCGCCTTGCATGTTGCGAACGATTCCACCGATGTAGGCGTGAACACGCCCCATGAGCTCCTTGGAAAGCAGAGGCCTGCGTTCCTTCGTACTGAAAACCAGGTGGTACTGAAGAGACGTGTACGTGTGGATCATTGCGTGCTCCGTAGTGTCGCCCCTGCCGGGGCTCTTTGTCCGCGCATCAGGAAACCCACCGCTCACGCGGTGGGCTACAAATCTACCGCCCCATACGGGGCGAGGAAACGGCAAAGACACATTGAAGAAGCAACAACTCCGAAGAACGTTTTTTCGACCCCCAGCTTCGGGATGTCTTGCCAGGGGGTCAATCTCACTCGCACGCCTTCTTCAACCGCTCCATGTAATAACAATAATTCTGGAACGAAATATCCGGCGGGCAGGAATGGTCGGTGTGGGGGATGTACCCGCCTTCATCGATCAGCGGTTTGACGCGGGCCAGTTCCGCGTCGATGGCCGCGGGGCCTTTCGCCAGCGCCCGCTTGTTCACGCCGCCCCAGATTCGCAGGTTGCGGCCGTATTTCTTTCGCACGGCCAATACATCCATCCCCGCCTGCGCCTCGAAGGGGTAGAGGAAGTTCAGCCCCGCGTCCATCCAAACGGGAATCAGCGAATCGCACTGGCCGTCGCTGTCCAGGCCGACATACTTCACGCCGCGGCTGTAAAGGAACTCCGTCACGCGTTTGTAGCGGGGCAGCATGAACCGCCGCACCATTTCGGGCGAGACCAGCGGGGCGTGATTGTAGGCCATGTCCTCCCACATCGCGAAGGCGTGCGGGACCATGACCTCGGTGATCCGCCGCATCATCTCGATGATGAAATCCGCCTCGGCGTCCATCATTTCCTCCAGCCACGCCGGGTCGTCGTAAAACAACATGCACAGCCGCTCGACGCCCACCAGGTTCCGCAGCGGGCCGAAAAATCCGCCCCAGCGGTCCGACACGATCAAAATCGGCGCCGGCTGGGCCGCCCAGCGCGCGAGCATTTCCTTCCAGTCCGCACCGATTCGCGCGGCCAGGTCAACATTCATTCGCGCCCGCCAGAACTGGCGGAACTCCTCCCGCGTTTCGACGGGGAACTTCAGGAACTGCGGCATGGAGCTGGCCGGCTGGTCCTTCATCTCCTTCATCAAAATG
>CAZYDC010000423.1:0-4838 GCA_964646065.1 uncultured Planctomycetaceae bacterium
GCCCTGCTGCTGCCCGTGGCTCTGCTGACCTACCTGGCCTTGGCGGGCTACCTCTTCGATGTTCCCGAGCTTTACACCTGGCTGCACCTGGGAATGGCCATGAACACCGACGTGGCCTTCTGGGGCATTTGCATCGCCGCGTTCTGCATCCGCCCCAAGACATGGTTGACCGGAACCTTCACCGGCCCCGAGGCCGGCAGCATCATGGCCCGGCGGCTGCTTCCGGCCTTGCTGATCCTTCCGCTGATGATCGGATACCTGCGAACCTGGGGAGAAACGGCGGGGTACTATTCGTCGTATGTCGGCGTGGCCCTGGTGGCGGCGACGTATTCCGTCTGCTTCCTGGTGCTGGTGTGGCTGGTCGCAAAGTCCGCCAACTTGATGGACCTCGCCCGGCGCAAGAGCGAGGAGTCGGTGACCGTCGAGCGCGGCAACCTTCAGGCGATTTTCGACGTGGTGAACGTCGGCATGTTGCTGATCGATGAAACCGGCGCCGTCCAGCGGGTCAACAACGCGGTCGCCCGCTGGATCGGCAAGGACCTATCGGCCGACTTGGGCAAGCAGCCCGGCGACCTGGTGGGTTGCATGTACGCCCTGGCCGATCCCAAGGGATGCGGCCACGCGGAGCAATGCAGCCAATGCCGGATTCGCGCCACGCTGGAGACGGTGCTGCGTTCCGGAGAACCCATCCACGGCGTCGAGGCGCAGTCCGCCCTGTCGCTGGGCGGAAAGGAAGTCCGGCTGTGGCTGGAGGTCAGCGCCGACCCGCTGCTGCTGGACGGCAGGCGGCACGTGATCCTGGCCTTGAACAACATCACGGCCCGCAAGCAGGCGGAGGAGGCCCTGCGGAAAGCCAAGGAAGATCTGGAAGCGCGCGTTCGCGAGCGCACGGCCGACCTGAGACAGGCGGTCGAGGTGCTCCAGGGCGAGGTGGACCTGCGAATGACCGCGGAGCGGGAGGCCCGCGCGACTTCGCTCTATGCCCGGGGCCTGCTGGAGGCCAGCCTGGACCCGCTGGTCACGATCAGCCCCGACGGAAAAGTCACCGACGTAAACCAGGCGACCGAAGAGGCCACCGGACTGGGCCGCGATCGCCTGATCGGGACCGACTTCTCCGGCTACTTCACCGAGCCGGACAAGGCGGCCCTGGGATATCACAGGGTCCTGGCCGAAGGCGAGGTCTACGATTACCCGCTGAGCATCCGGCACGTTTCGGGCGGAACGATGGACGTGCTCTACAACGCCGCGGTGTACCGCAACGAGGCGGGCGAGGTCCAGGGCGTCTTCGCGGCCGCACGCGACATCACCCAGCGCAAAAGGGCCGAGGAGGAATTGGACCAGTATCGCAGGAACCTCGAGGAGATGGTCAAGCAGCGGACGGCGGAACTTCGGGAGACGGCCGCCGACCTGGCCCGCTCCAACCGCGACCTGGAGCAGTTCGCCTACGTGTCCAGCCACGACCTCCAGGAACCGCTGCGGATGGTGACGGGATTCATGCAACTGATCGACCAGAAATACCATCAGCAACTGGACCCCGTCGGCCAGAAGTATATTCACTACGCGGTGGACGGCGCCAAGCGAATGCAGCAGTTGATCGTGGACCTGCTGGCCTACTCTCGCGTCGGCACGCAGGGGCACGCGGCGGCCCCGACCGATACGGCGCAACTGCTCGAGCGGGCGCTGTTCAGCCTGCAACGGAGCATCAAGGAAAACCAGGCCGCGGTGACCTGGGGCGATCTGCCGACGGTCCCGGTGGACGGCTCGCAACTGACGCAGGTCTTCCAGAACCTCATCGGAAACGCCATCAAGTTCCACGGCGACAAGCCGCCGGAAATTCGCGTGGAGGCCTGGCGCAACGACAAGTTCTGGGAGTTCACGGTCAAGGACAACGGACTGGGAATCGACCCCGAATACAACGACAAGATTTTCGTGATCTTCCAGCGGTTGCACGCCAAGGAGAAGTACCCCGGCACCGGCATCGGGCTGGCGATCTGCAAGAAGATCGTCGAGCGCCACGGCGGCAGGATCTGGGTCGAGTCCCAGGAAGGCCAGGGCGCCACGTTCCACTTCACCCTGCCCGCGCAGCAATAACCCGCCTGTGACGCCCAATGACGTTTTCCGGAAACCCAAACGCCCCCCTGCCCGCAAATGCACTGGATTTTCCGCGGGAACTTGCCGAAAATGCAGTGCGGGCCTGCTTGCCCCCGCGCGCATTGCAAGGTAGGGTGACAGAGTGGCCGAATGTGCCGGTCTTGAAAACCGGAGTGCCCGCGAGGGTACCGTGGGTTCGAATCCCACCCCTACCGGTGAACAACGAAGAGCGAAAGGCGAAGAGCGAGGGGCGAAACGGCCTGGTCACTTCAGTGACCCAGGCGGGCAACGTTGGAAGTTTACGCAATCGGTCGCGTATCATGGAAGAAGACAACGAAAGGTAGAGAGAAGGAAACATCATGGAATATCGTCAGCTTGGAAAAAGTAATCTGAAGCCCTCGGCCATCGTGTACGGTGCGTGGGCGATCGGCGGGTCGATGTGGGGCAAGGCCGACGAGGCCGACGCCGTCGCCGCGATCCGCACGTCCATCGACCTGGGAATCAACGCCGTCGATACCGCGCCCTTGTACGGGTTCGGGCAGAGCGAGCGGCTGGTCGGCCAGGCCCTGGCCGGGCGGCGGGACAAGGTGCTGATCTTCACCAAGTACTGCCTGCGGGCCGACCGCACCGAGGGCGAGTTCTTCTTCACGATGGACGACTTCGGCAAACCGGTCAAGGTGTACAAGAACGCCCGCAAGGAGGCGATCTACGAGGAGTGCGAGCGAAGCCTGCGCGACCTGGGCACCGATTACATCGACCTCTACCAGTGTCACTGGCGCGACAACACCACGCCCGTCGAGGAAACCATGGAGGCGATGGCGCGGCTGATCGAGCAGGGCAAGATCCGCGCGGCCGGCGTGAGCAATTTCACCGTCGAGGAAATCGAGGCCTGCAACAAGGTCATTCCGCTGGCCTCCGACCAGCCGCCCTTCAGCATGGTCAATCGCGGCGCCAAGGACGACATCCTGCCCTTCTGCCTCAAGAACAAAATCGGCATCGTGGTGTACAGCCCGATGCAGCGAGGCCTGCTGACCGGGAAGTTCAAACCCGACCACAAGTTCGACCCGTACGATCACCGCGCCGGGCAGCCGCACTTCAAGCCCCAGAACATCCGTCGGATCAACACGTTCCTCGAAGGCCTGCGTCCGATCATGGAAGAGCACAACGCTACGACGTCGCAGGTGGTCGTCAACTGGACGATCCAGCAGCCGGGAATCACCTCGGCCCTGGTGGGCGCCCGCAACGCCGAGCAGGCCCGCGAAAACGCCGGCGCCGGCGCGTTCATGCTGACGCTGAAGGAAGTCCAGGAAATCACCGCCCGGCTGGACGAGTTGAAGCTGGACCTGTGAAAGCGGGAATCGGGATTCGGGATTCGGGATTCGGGTTTCGGGTTTCGGGATTCGGGAAGAAACGGCAAAGAGCCTCTTCGCCGTTTCTTCCCGATTCCCGATTCCCGATTCCCGAAACCCGGTTCTGCTGCCATTCTCAAACTGAAACAACTTTCAGCCCGAAAAACTGCCGATACGCGTTGACCGCAGCGAGGTAATTCACCAGCGGCACGCTGGCGGTGATGGCGTTGGATGCGCACAAAATGTGCCCGCCTTCGCCCTGCCCCGCCCTAAGGCAGTCGGTCACGTGGCGGGCGACTCCCTCGGGCGTGGCGAAGCTCAGGATGTTCCCGCAATCCAGGTTGCCGAAGAACGTGACGCGGCTGCCGTACGCTCGCTTCAGGCGGGCCAGGTCCATGCCCGCGTGCATGTCGATCTCGACGTACCCGTCCACCTGGCAGCCGATGAGGTAGTCTTCGATCACCGGCCAAAGGTCGCCGTCGCTGGCGTTGACCGCCCATCGCCCGGCGGCGTGGATCGGCCGCGTGCAATTGAGAATTTCGGGCATGATGAAGTCGCGATACTGCTCGGGCGAGATCAGCGGACGGTTGCCCGCAAAGTCGCCGCCGACGCCGATCTGCTCGATGCCCAGCGCGATGTACTTTTCGATCATCGCCAGCGACCACTGCGTGGCCAACTTGAAATGCCTGTGCGCCACGGCAGGCTCGAGCACCATGGTCTGCATCAGGTCCACGTCGGTCCAGACACCGTGCGCCCAGGCCGGGGCCAGGATCGGCAGGTCGAGGCCCCGCTTGCGCATCTCTTCTTTCAGGCAGACGTAGACGTGGAAACAGTCGTCGCCGGGCGGTCGAAAGTCGGCGGCCCGGCGTTCGTTTCGCAGCATCATTCTGCCGACGGGATCGTCAGCGGGCGGCTCGGGCGGAAAATCGGGGACAGACTCAGAATCCGAAGACGGATTCTGACTCAGTCCCCGATTTTCGGGCGGCGGCGGATTCGCCCAGGCGTATATCATGTCATGCCCCAGCATCTCGGCCAGGTCCAACCGGTCGATGGCCATCTGCCGCACGGCCGGCTCCCAGCCTTTCGCGTCGAGAACCTTTTGCCAATTGTCGGGATCGCCGGCATACACCCGCCCCAGCAGCCGATCCGCCAGCGGCGCCAGCAGCACGTACTCGAAATAGGGCGTGCGATCCACCGGCCGGTGACGCAAGGCCGCCTCAACACGCTGACGCGATGTCACGAACGTTCTCCTCAAAACTCAAACTGACCCAATCCGAATGAAGAGTCCACAGATTACACAGATTCTCACAGATTAGAAGCAAAGAAGAAGAGGAAAAGTTAAGCGTGGTCGGGTAAGCCTGGGCGGTTTCCCGCCCAGGCTCCCCACGGATCCGGACA
>CAZYDC010000424.1:0-4831 GCA_964646065.1 uncultured Planctomycetaceae bacterium
TTCTTCGGCCCGTAGGGCCAGCCGTTAGTAGCCCAGGGTGTAGCGAATCTTCGAGCGGAGCCCTGGGAAAAGGTCGCGTGTTTCTTCAAGCCCCGTATGGGGCGGCCGTGGTCACGGTCGCCCCATACGGGGCTCAATGGAAATAGAACCGCGATCCCAGGGCTTGCCCGAAGACGGGCAGCGCCCTGGGCTACTAACGAACGGCCCCTACGGGCCTGAGAAACAACGTGACCACGGACCAGATAATCAACATGATCAAAAGCCTAAGACAACGAAACCAACGTATGTCGTTATCTGAACATTGATAAACACAGTCAAAACAATTAGGAGACAGCTATGGCGCACACGCACACTTGCTTGTTGTATCACCTCGTGTTCTCAACCAAGGGGCGCCGGCCGTTCATCGATGTTCAGACGCTGCCCCGGGTCGCACAATTTATGGGCGGCATCGTGCGGGAACGCGAGGGGAAGTTGCTGGCGATGAACGGCACGGAAAACCACGTGCATCTGCTTGCGAGCCTGCCCCCGAAAATAGCCGTTTCGGATCAGGTCGGCGACATCAAGTCCCTGTCATCCGGCTGGATCAAGCATACATTCCCTGGCGTTCGATTTTTCACCTGGCAGGAAGGGTTCGCGGGCTTTACGCTGGGCAAATCGTCCGTCGAATCCGTTGCCCGATACATAGCAGGCCAGCAGAAACATCACAAGAAGAAAACATTTGAAGAGGAACTGGTTGAAATGTACGAACGGGCGGATATTGAGTATGATCCCAAGTACATCTTTGATTGATTCGTGACGAATTTGTCTTGGGCCCGTTGGGCCGGTCGTCAATCATGGCGCACTGTCGTCCCTAACGGGGCTAGAAGAAAAAGAGACCGATTACCCAGGGCTTGCCCGAAGACGGGCGGCGCCCTGGGCTACTAACGACTGCCCCTACGGGGCGAAGAAATAGCGGCCCCTACGGGGCGAAGAAACAGCCGCCCCTACGGGGCGAAGAAATAGCCGCCCCTACGGGGCGAAGAAACAGCGGGCCTACGGGCCCAAGAAGCAGCGACCAATATGAATGACCTCTTGATAATCAACGGACGCGTGATCGACCCGGCCTCGGGGCGGGATGGCATTGGGAATGTTTACATGCAGGGCGGCAAGATCGCCGCGGTCGGGCCGGATGTCACCGGGCCTGGCGACGTGATCGACGCGGCGGGCAAGATCGTCTGCCCCGGGCTGATCGACCTGCACGTGCATTGCCGCGAGCCGGGGCACGAGGAGGAAGAGACCATCGCCTCGGCGGCGGCGGCGGCGGCGGCGGGCGGTTTTACGACCATCGTGGCCATGCCCAACACGCATCCGCCGGTGGACGACGAGACGGCCGTCAAGTACGTCACGCAGCGCGGCCTGGAGGCCGATTACGCCCGCGTGCTGGCCGTCGGGTGCATCACGCGAGGGCGCGAGGGCAAGGAACTGGCCGAGATGGGCGCCATGGCCGAGGGCGGCGCGGTCGGCTTCAGCGACGACGGCGAAGGCGTCGCCAGTTCTTCCGTCATGCAGCGGGCCTTGCAATACACCGGCATGTTGGGCGTGCCGCTCATGCAGCACTGCCAGGACCCCGAACTGATGACCGGCCAGATGAACTCCGGCGCGGTGGCCGTGCGGCTGGGGCTGGGCGGAATCTCGGCCATGGGCGAGACGATCATGCTCCAGCGCGACCTGGAGCTGGTGGCCCGGATCGGCGCCCGCTACCACGTGCAGCACGTATCGGCCGCCAGCAGCGTGGAACTGATCCGCGCGGCCAAGGCCGAGGGCCTGCCCGTGACGGCCGAGGCCACCCCGCACCACCTGCTGCTGACCGACGCCGCGTGCATGAGCTACGACCCCAATTTCAAGGTCAACCCGCCCCTTCGCAGCGCCGCCGACGTGGAGGCCGTCCGCGCCGCCGTCGCCGACGGAACCATCGACTGCCTCGCCAGCGACCACGCCCCGCACTCCGCCGAGGAGAAGGAACTGGAGTTCGGCCTGGCCCCGTTCGGGATCATCTCGCTGGACTGCTCGCTGGGGCTGTACGTCAAGGCCCTGATCGAGTCGGGCCTGATGGACTGGCCGGCGCTGATCGCCCGCCTGACCTGCCAGCCGGCGGCGGCCATCTGCCGCCCGCTGGGAACGCTCGCCATCGGCGCCCCCGCCGACGTGACCGTCATCGACCCCAACCTGCGTTGGAAGGTGGACGTGGACAAATTCGCCTCCTTCAGCCGAAACTGCCCCTATCATGGTTGGGAACTGCCCGCGCGGGCAGTGATGACAATTATAGAAGGACAAATCAAGTTTAGACGATAAGAGGCAAAGGGAGTCAACCGGATGGAGAACCTTGATAGGCGTTTGGCCCGTAGTCAAGGCTTCAAGATGTCCTTGGAGAGGTTGTCTTTGCTTGCCGTGGGCGGCTTGCTTCTATATGCCGTCCTGGGCAACACATGCATCGAACTGCTGAGGGGCCTGTTCGGCGTCGATATAGCCGCCAGGGCCGGGTGGTTGGCGCAGGGGTCTGTTGGCTTGTTTTTTATGGCCGCAATCCTGGCGGCATGGCGGTGGCTTTTGCCCCTTCAAGGAAGCGGGCGAAATTTTCTGGCCGGGTTGACGTGGTGGCACATTGCTCTTCCGGCCTTGGCGATACGCGTCGCCTGGGTTCTTCTGGCGGATCCCAAGCAGTCATCCGACTACGCGGTTTACGATCGGATGGCTGTGGATATCCTCAACGGCAAGTACCTATTCGATCCCACTGCGATTCGCCCCGCGGGTTGTTCCATTGTTTTCGCCTTGATTTACGCGGTGGCGGGACACAACCCATTGTGTGCTCAGTTGGGCCTGGCGCTGGTTGGGGCGGCAACGGTCGGCGTTCTGCACCGCCTTACGCTTCGGTTGACGCAAAGCCCGTCAGCCGCCGGGTTGGCGGCGATTCTGCTGGCCTTGACGCCGGAGCACATCTATTACAGCAGTCTTCTGGGCACCGACGTCTTGTTCTCGTTTCTGGTGCTTCTGGGGCTGTGGTTTCTGGCCAAGGGCGACGATCGAGGTTCCGCGGGCTGGGTGTGGCTTGCGGCGGCGGGAATTTTTCTTGGTTTGGGAAACTGGTGCCGAGGCACCGCCCCGCTATTTGTCTTCTCCGCGGTCCTGTATGTGCTTCTTTCAAAAGATCGTCTGTGGACGAGGTTTTGCCGCGGGGCAATGATTTCCGCCGCGTTTCTTGTGACGATTACTCCTATCCTTGCCTACAACTGGACGAATTTTCACAAGTTCTCGCCTTCTCTTCAACAAATGTCCGGATGGAGCCTGATGGTGGGAACGAACGTGCCCAATTCAGGCACTTGGAACATCGAAGACCAGGAGTTACTCCGTCACCTCATGGCGGACAGAGGCGACGATTCCAATGTGCATCCCGTCGTGCTCCGCGACTCGGTCGCCATGGAAACGGGCAAACGCCGTCTGGCGGACAATCCCCTGGGGTTTGCGACAATGGCTATGACGCGCAAGTTGCCCAAGCTTTGGGGGGAAGTTGGAACTTTAGGATGGTCTCTGAATGATTCCCGCGTTGCGGATACGCCGATTTGGGGATGGCTTAAGGGTGAGGCGCAAATATGGCACGCGTGCCTGGCGTTCGCGGCGGCCGTTGGATTCATGTATGCGGCCCTGAGGCGCCGTGCGACTTGGAATGTCCTGCAACCGTTCCTGTGGGCGATGCTGCTGACCACCTTTACGCACGTCTTTCTGGAGTCGCAGTCCCGCTATCACCACATGTTCTTGCCTTTGTTGTGCCTTGGCGCGGCCATGTTTTTCCGCCGTTCGGGGCTTCCTCGCCAGGACGCCCATCGGGATGCCCGGACCCACCGGGCGGCAAGCAAGCAGTACAGCGAGGCCACTGCGTGATGCCTGTTTTCGACGGATGTCCCATCACCCTGGCTTTTTCCTCTTGAAAGGTCACGCGACGCCGACCGGCAAGCCCCTTGACGCTTTGAGGACAAACGACATTCCCGGAAACCGAGATGCACCCTTCCTTTCTTTGCAACTTGCTAACAATCCTCGCGGAGGTTACTCTTACTGGAGCGCCATGAGTCGGGCAATCACAGCCGTCAGGAGTATGCAATGAATAGCGAACCGGCGAAGCAAACCGAGTCCTCGGACGACGAGGACCGGGAGAAGATCGCCGCCAGCCACGTGCTGGTGGTGGACGATAATGCCCAGAACCTTGAGCTGCTGGTGGCCTACCTGGAGGGCCTGGGCTGCAAGGTCCGCACCGCCATCGACGGCGTGGACGCGCTGGACAAAGTCAAGGAATCCGTGCCCGACCTGATCCTGCTGGACATCATGATGCCCCGCATGAGCGGGTTCGAGGTCTGCCGGAAACTCAAGAGCGATCCGACCACCCGCGACGTGCCGATCATCATGGTGACGGCCCTGAACGAACTGGGCGACATCGAGCGGGGCGTGGATTGCGGGACCGACGACTTCATCACCAAACCGGTCAATCGCCTGGAACTGGTGACCCGCGTCAAAAGCCTGCTTCGCGTGCGGCACCTCAAGAGCGAGTTGGACCGCACGCTGGCGTACCTGGACGACATGGACCCCGGCCAGACGCGAAAGAACTGAACGAATTGTGGATGGCGAGTTCGTAGTGCGCCCGTAAGGGCCTCTTCGGAAACGCCTTACGGCGTCACTACGAACGGCCAAACTGTCTTTGATATTGGAGTCTCCATGAAGCCTACAAGCGTGTTCGCGTCGATTCTGTCGGTCTTGGTGATCGCCTTTGCGGGCTGCGGACCGGCGCCCACGGCGGGGCCTAACG
>CAZYDC010000425.1:0-4825 GCA_964646065.1 uncultured Planctomycetaceae bacterium
CCACGCCCTCGCCGTGCGGGTGATAGTTGCCGCTGGTGTCGCCGGCGATCTTGGCGCACTTGCGGTGCTTGCTGCGAGGCCCCAGCGACAAATCGTTCATCGCCACCAGCACGCGGCGCTGGCTGGGCTTCAGACCGTCGCGAACGTCCGGCAGAGCGCGGTCCATGATCGTGCTCATCGCGTAGGTGAGGTAGCTCTCGCGAAGCTCTTCCTCAATGGACTGGTCGGCGACCTGCTCGTTTCCGAACATCACCGCCGCCTTCGCGTGCGACCGGCTGTCGCCGCCGTTTCCATTGGCCTGCGCGGCGCCGGTTTCCTCGGCCGCCTCGCCGCCTTCGACCTCTGCGCCACCGTTGACTTCGCCGGCCTCGGCTTCGCTCCGGCCGTTCGTCTGCTCATCGGAACCGGTTTCGTCCGGCGAATCCGGCTCGTTCATTTCATCTTTTGCCACCGCGTATGCTCCAGAAATCAGCGAAAAAAATCGCTGGTTCAGTTAGAAAGTCCAACAATTGGAGGGGGGATCGGCCTCGGGCAGTCCATGCCCAAAACTCCCACATCCATGCACAGATTATTATCGCAGAACCGCGGCCGAAAGTACAGGGGCAAATGCGGTTTTATTGAGAAAAGATCGCTATGTAAGTAACTACACAATAAACAGTTAGGTTGTTGCCATCGGCGGTCTTTGGGGTGCCATGCCCAAGTCCGCGCGGGCATGTCTTCCACGGGCCCAAAGACATGCCCGCGCGGACTTGGGCATGGCACCCTTAACGGATCGTTACTTCTTCAGCACGTCGATCAAGATCGCCAGGCCCTTGTCCATCAGGTCGTCCTCGATGACGATCGGCGGGGCCAGCCGCAGCACCGTGTCCTGCGTGCAGTTGACTAAGAGGCCGCGACTCATGCACTCGGTGACGACGGCCTTTCCGGGCGAGTCCAGCTCGATGCCGATCATCATGCCCTTGCCTCGCACGTCCTTGACCTTTCCGATCTTCGCGGCCCGCAGCGCCTGCATGACCCGCTCGCCCTTGGCGGCAGAAAGCTCGACGAGCTTTTCGTCGTAAATCAGCTTGAACACAGCCGCGCCGGCGGCGGCGCAAATCGGGTTGCCGCCCAACGTGCAACCGTGCTTGCCCGGCCGGAGCACGTCCTGGATTCTTGGCGCCGCCACGCAGGCGGCCACGGGCAACCCGCCGCCGCAGGCCTTGCCCAGCGTCATAATGTCCGGGACGATTCCGTAATGCTGGTGCGCGAACCACCGCCCCGTTCGCGCGGGCGAGGTCCACACCTCGTCGCAGATCATCATGATCTTGAGGTCGTCGCAGAGCTTCCGCACGCCCTTCATGAACTCCACCGTCGGGATGTTCATTCCGCCCTCGCCCTGGATCGGCTCGATGATAATGCCGGCCGTCTTGTCGTCCGCCGCCGCCGCGAGCGCGGCCAGGTCGCCGTAGTCCACCTTCGAGCATCCGGGCAGGACCGGCTCGAAACCCTGCTGATATTTCTCGGGCGTCAGCGTCAACGCGCCCATCGTTCTGCCGTGGAAGCAATGATGGAAGCTGATCATCTTGAACCGGTTTTCACCGGTGATCTGCCGGGCCGCCAGCCGCGCCAGCTTCAGCGCGGTCTCGTTGGCCTCGGCCCCGCTGTGGCAGAAGAACACCTTTCCGCCAAAGCCGTGCGTCGCGATCGCGCGGGCCAGTTCGACCTGCGGTTCGTTGGTAAACAGGTTGCCGCAGCACTGGAGCGTGTCGGCCATGCCCTTAATCGCCGCCGCGACGGCGGGATGCGAATGCCCCGTCACTCCGCCGGCGCCGAAGCCCGCGAACAGGTCGATGTACTCCTTGCCGTCGGCGTCCCAGATCCTCGCGCCCTGGCCGCGAACCATCGCCACGGGCAGCCGCCCGTAGTTAGGAATCAGGTACTTGTTGGTCTCCTCTACAATCTTCGCTTGACTCATCATGGTTTCTCCAAACTCGCGCCTAGCGCGGAATCGAACAATTATTATCGTGATGGCCCCGCCGCGTCAATAGCCACAAAAAAACAGCCTTCACCACAGAGGGCACAGAGGACACAGAGATAAGAATTCAAACGGCGAAGAAACGGCGAAGAAGAGCAAGAAGCTAGAGGGAAAAACGAAACCGCAAAGATGCGATGACAATCCACGGAACAATAAAACCGGAAGAACACTCGATCTCGGAAAAGTCTTGCGATGGACAACGAGAACTCGGGTGAAAGAATAAATATATCTTCTCCTGCTTTTCTCTGCGACCTCTGTGACCTCTGTGACCTCTGTGGTGAATGTCGTTTCTTCGCCGTTTCCGTGCAGCTCGTGGACCTATAATTCCTTGAAACCGAGGACACCATGACGCAGACGACGGCGACGCACGCGGGCCTTCGCTGGCTGAGCTGGAACCAGGACGTGTTCGAGCAGGCGGCGAAGGAGGACAAACTGATCCTGTTGGACATCGGGGCCGGCTGGTGCCACTGGTGCCACGTCATGGACCGCGTGACCTACGAGGACGCCGAACTGGTCGCCCTGGTGCGGGAAAAATTCCTGGCTGTGCGCGTGGACCGCGACCGTCTGCCGCAGGTGGACGAGCGATTCCAGCGCGCCCAACCGCTGGCCGGCGGGCCCTCCGCCGGCGGCTGGCCGCTCACCTGCGTGCTGACGCCCCAAGGCGACGTGCTGTTCAAAGCCACGTTCGTTCCCCCTCGGGCCGACCCCGTTTTCGGCGGCGGCTCCGGGCTGATCGATCTGCTGCGCCAGCTTGACGCGTACTGGCGGGAGCATCGCGAGGAGGTTCGGCAGGCGTCGCTGGAAGTCGCCCGGCAGGTCCGGGGCCAGGCGGGTGCGTTCCTCGCCACGCCGGGCAAGCTCACCGACGATCTGGTCGGCCAGGTCGCCGGCGGGATCGAGGGCTCGTACGATTCCGCGCACGGCGGGTTCGGCGCGGCGCCGAAGTTCTTCCACGCCTCGGCGCTGGAGCTTCTGCTGGCCCGCGCCTGGAGCGGCGACCGTGAGGCCGGCAAGATCGCCCCGCACACGCTGGGCGCCGTCGCGGCCGGGGGCGTGTTCGACCAGGTCGGCGGCGGATTGCATCGCTACAGCGTGGACCAACGGTGGCACGTGCCGCACTTCGAGAAGATGGCCGCCGACAACGCGGCCATGCTGGCCAACTACGCCAACGCGTACGCGATGTCGCAGGACGAGCGTTTCGCGCGGGCGGCCCGGCGGATCATGGAATGGGTCGGCGAGGTCCTGTGGGACCGCGGCGGGCGTGGGTTCTACGCCAGCCAGGACGCCGACGTCGGGCTCGACGACGACGGCGACTACTTCACCTGGACCATCGACGAGGTCCGGGCCGTGCTGGGCGACGAAACCGACCTGGCCATCGATTGGTACGACCTCGACGAAGTCGGCGACGTTCATGGCCGGCCGGGCAGAAACGTGCTGCACACGCCGCGAACGGCAGACATTATTATTGCGCGGCGGCCATCCCCTCTTTCTGCGCGGCGGTCATCCCTGGCCGCCGCGTCCGGAGGTGGCACCCCCAAGTCCGCTTGGGGGTGTCTTGGTCCAGCGCGCCATCCCGGACACCCCCAAGCGGACTTGGGGGTGCCACAAGAGCCGATGCCACAAGAAACGACGCCACAAGAGGCGGCTGCGCAGGAACTGGAGCGCAAGGCCGCCGCCTGGCGGGAGAAGCTGCTGGCCGCCCGGCGGCGACGGGCGACGCCGGCGGTGGACACCACGATTTTCGCGGACATCAACGGCATGATGATCGACGCCCACCTGACGGCGTTCGAGCGGCTGGGCGACGCCCGCGCGCGCGACGCGGCGATCCAGGCCGCCGACGCGCTGCTGGAGAACCTGCGCGACCATCGCGGGGTTTTCGCGCATTACCGCCAGGCCGACGAACTGCGCAACGTGGGAATGCTGCCCGACCAGGCCTGGATGGCCAAGGCCTTGCTGCACGCGTACGCCCTCACCGCGGCGCAAAAATACCTGGAGGCGGCCCGGCAGGCGGCGGATTACATCCTGGAGAATCTGCGAACGCCCGACGGCAGCTTCGTCAGTTCCATCGCCCCGCCGCCCGAAGCGCCGGCCGAGATGCCCGCGCATCGGCAGTGGGAGGACAACCCCAGCCGCAGCGCCGGTTCGGCGGCTGCACAAATGTTGATCGAACTTTCGTACCTGACCGGCCTGGACAAATACCGCACCGCCGCGGGCAAAGCCCTGGCCAGTGCCGCCGGAGACATCCGCCCCGAGTGGGGCCTGTTCCTGGGCGGCTACGCGCTGGCCGTGGACGACTTCCTCCACGGACCCCGAAGCGTCGTGATGGTCGCCGGCGGCGCGAGCGACAAAACGTCCGGCGGTAAGCCCAACGACGCCGACAAGCAAGCTGATGCCAATGTCGGCTTGCCGGTCGGCGCAGTTTCTTCTGCTGCTGCTTCACTTGCCCAACGGATTCACGGCGCCTACATCCCGTGCGGCCTCACCCTTGTGCTGGACCCGCACGTCCCCGACGAGTCGACATTGATCCGGCGGCTGGGATATCCGCTAACCCCCGAGCCAACGATCTACGTCTGCCAGGGCAACAAGTGCATGGCGCCCGCGCGGACAGTTGAAGAGTTCCTCGCGAGAGTCGATGCGATGAAAACGTAGGATGGATCAGAGCGCAATCCGATTTCTTAGGCCCGGATGGGCCGGCCGTTAATAGCCCAGGGCGCCGCGAGTCTGCGAGCAAGCCCTGGGAACGCGGCGATGTTTCTTCTCAAGCCCCGTATGGGGCGGTCGTAACCACGGTCGCCCCATACGGGGCTC
>CAZYDC010000426.1:0-4823 GCA_964646065.1 uncultured Planctomycetaceae bacterium
GGCGGCGTGTTGCTGGGCAGCACTCGAGCCGCCGACTATGCAACCGATACCCACAAGAACATGTACAAGAACGAGCCGCACATGGATCGCTGCCTGATCTTTGCCCAAGGGGCGACGGGTATCGGCCTGGAGGGCCACGGGGCCATCGATGGTCAGGGCAAATGCCTGCCCGAGCCGGGCGATCCGCGGGAGAATCGGCCGATGCTCCTCCGCTTCCTGGACTGCAACACCATCCGCCTGCGCGACCTGACCCTGAGCAATCCTGCCGCCTGGACGTCGGCTTGGCTGTACTGTTCGGACATCGTGGTGGACGGCATCCGCATCCACAGCCGGGCCAACGGCAACGGCGACGGTCTGGACTTCGACGGCTGCCAGGATGTGCGGGTCAGCAACGCGACCTTCGACACCAGCGACGACTCCATCTGCCTGCAGACCTCGCGCCCCGACCGGCCTTGCCGGCATGTGACGATCACCAACTGCGTGTTTTGCAGCCAGTGGGCCGGTATCCGCATCGGCCTGCTGTCGCGAGGCGATTTCGAGGACGTGACCGTCAGCAACTGCATCTTCACCGACATTCAGGATTCGGGGCTGAAGATCCAGATGTGCGAGGGGGCCACGATGCGCAACATGACGTTCAGCAACCTCGTCATGCACAACGTGCCCCGGCCGATTTTCATGACGTTCTGCCGGCAACGGGCCTGCGTGGACGCGCCGCAGGAATTGGCCCCCATGAAGGCCATGCGCGGCTTCCTGTTCAGCGATATCCTGGTCGATTCGGGGCAGTGCGGCAAGGATTCGGCCATCGTTATCACGGGGCTGCCCGGCCATCCCATCCAGGACGTGTCGCTTCGCGGCATTCGCCTGGTCACCGGCGGCGGCGGGTCGGCGGCCGAGGGAGCGGCGACTTCGCTGCCGGAATTCGACCCGGCCACGCTCCAGAATTGGTGGCCCGAGTATTACCTTTTCAATCGGCCGGTGCCTTGCCATGGCATCTACGCGCGCCATGTCCAAGGCCTGTCCATCAATGACGTGGCGATTCGCCCGGCCCATCCGGACGAACGGCCGGCGCTGGTGGGTGACGACGTGAGCGAACTGAACATTGACGGACTTCACATGACCGGCACAGGGGCGAGGGAACCGCTGCTGCGTCTGCGGAACGCCAGGAACGCCTTCATCACCGGCTGCGTTTCGCCCGAAGGCAAGCAACCGCTCGTGCGGGTTGACGGCGAGGCGACGGTCAACATCAGGATCGGCAACAACGCGTCGGCCGGCGTGCGGGAGATGGTTTCGTTCGGCCAGGACGTGGACCGGGCGACGGTGATCGTGCGCGATTGATCGTGCGCGACGCTGTCACGGTCACCTGTTGTTTCTCCAGGACCGTCTGTGCCCGGTTCCTGCGAGCCAGTGTACTACTTGAGAGACAAGACCGTCACCTGGCCGTCCGCGCCGACGACACAAAGCCGATCATGGTCCTTTCCGCCGGGGCCGGCGAAGGCGGCGGCGGGCACGCGGAAGATGTTTCGGCCGATTTCCTTCAAGCCCGTCCCGGCGGGGTCGGCGGCGAACAATCGCACGCCGAATGTCGTGCCGACGGCCAGCCTGGCTTTCCCGTCCCTGCCCTTCAGCGCGACCATGCCCAGGATCGGCTCGCCCAGGTTCAGCAGGCCCAGCGAGGACCCGTCGGATAGCTTGAGAATGTTGACGAAACCGTCGTTCCTGGCCAGGAAGACCTGCGGAACACCGGCGCCGGTGATGTCCTCGACCCGTGCCGCCACGGCGGGCACGCCGGAGGTGCTGAAGGTCCAGCCCTTTTCCTTCGCGCCTGGAATGAACGCGGCGATCGGGTAATAGCCGATCCCGCTCGGAATGGCCGAGACGACACCCTTGAAACCGGGCACGTCCACCGGGTACACGTAGCCGAACCCGCCGCGTTCGCTGCCGTCGAAACCGGTCAGGGCGACCGAACCCAGCCGCACGTAGTTGCCCTCCGCGTCACGGTGCCCGGACCAGAGGTAGGTGCCCATGCAGTCGATCGTCGCCAGAACCTCGGGCTCGCCCGGATACATATTGACCAGCCTTGCGCTGGCCTGCTCGAACCCCATGCACTTCGGGATGACCTTCATCGACCCGTCGGCCAGCATGCGGAAGGGCCCGCAGGAATGGAGTATGACTTCTTTCTTCTTCGGGTCGTCCGGACCCCACACGCTCAGGCTGGTGACGCCCGTAGCGCCCGCGCAGCCGTAATACGCCCGGCGCTGCGCCTCGTAGAGGTCGCCGCCGGGCCGCTCGCTGCCGTCGGCTTCAAGGCGAAGCAGCCGTTCCGTTCCGAGCAAAACGAGCGTCTGGAACTTGCCGCTTTCGTCAAGGTCGGCGGCATCGAGTTTGATGATGTCGCCCGGGCAATCCTTGTGCCACAGGACCTTGCCGTTGGCGTCGAACGCGGCCAGTTCCTTTTGGGACGTGCCGACGACCAGCTCATTCGCGCCGTCGCCGTTGATGTCCGCGGCCAGCGCCATGGCGGCCAGTTCGTTCACCGGCTGCGCCTCGTACACTTCCAGGTCCCTCAGGATCAGCCGCGGCCTTTCTTTGATGGTGCCGCGGGGCAGGATTCTGATCTGCCTGGCCTTCTGCCCGATCTGGATCCGCCAGGTCGGCAAACGGTCCATCGTGCCGTGCTGCTTCGCAAACTCGACGGTCTCCTCAAAACTCACCGCCGGGGCGTCGATCTTGCGGATGTCCTTCTGGAAGCCGTCGTCGCTGAGCACCAGCGAGAACTTGAAATCGCCGGCCTCGTTGTACTTCCCGATCGAACCCCAGGCCTCGCCCTGCGTGGCAAAGCGCCCGACGACGGGCTGGGGCCTCTTCATGATGCCGACCAGCCGCAAACAGCCGACCTGTGCGGACTGCGGCAGGGAAAGCGTGATCTCCAGGTTGTCCGTGTTATCCCAGTAGAACCACTCCACGTCGTTATGCCCCCAATGAGGCGTGGAGGTTAATCCGGCGTTGGTCAGCCTTCGCAGCGGGCGCTTGAACGTCAGGGGGGCGGGCGTTTCCTGAAAAGCTTGATCGCCGCGCGCCGTCTGCGATGTGGCCGTGTCGGCGGGCGCCTTGGTTTGGCTCCACATCGTCTCCAGAAGGTCGCCCACCTTGGGCAACGCGCCGGCCTGGGCGAAGACCGCCGCTTGCCGCCCCGGCTTCTGATCGCTCCAGGTCCCGCCGACCTTGACGCGCAGCGGGTGTGCGCCCGTCACTTCGATTTCGCCCTTGCCGGTCTGGAGGTCCACCAGCACGTTCACCGGTTGGGGAGCCCAGAGGAGCTCGCGCATCTCGCCGCCGATCCTGGCCCTCAAGGTCGTCACGCCGGCCAGGTGCAGCTTCTCGCCGAACACGTCGTAGATCGTCGCATCCGTCTGGAAACCCGCCAGCGGAATCTGCTCCCCGGACCCGACCAGCGCCACGTGCAGCGTGTCGGTCTTGGCAAACGCGATCTCCTGGCGGCCGGACTTGCCTTCGGTCCAGGTTTCGCCCCTCTTGATCTGCACGGACGGGCCTTCGCCGATCTCAAGCTCGCCCTTGCCGGTCCGGCAGTCCAGGCGCAGGTCCACGACCCGCGAAGTCCACAGGATCTCTCGCGTGGCCAGGCTGTCCTTATCCTTGACCGACAGCCTGGTCAGGCCGGTGATGTAAATATTGTCCGCGGGCGCATCGCGAAACGCGCCGTCGGTGTAGAACCCGGTGTCCGGGACCCTGCTTCCGGTTCCGATGAGCGCCAGGTGGTTGACCTTCGAGCCCGCTTGGCCGCCCGCCGCAGCCGTCTGGCCCCTGACCAATACCGCCTGCGGGCCCACCCGCCGGACCTCGAACTCATCCGGTCGCGACGCGCCCGAGACGTAGATCAGGTTCTGGCACGTCCGGGCCTGGCCCTTGGACAGTTTCGCCTGTTGGTACTGCTGCAAGACATACGGCCGGGCGGCGCCGTCGTTTTCCCAATACTCCGACGTCTGGAGAATCGGGTCGGTATTCTGAATCCGCATCGTGTTGCCGTCAGGAGCCGTGGCGACCCAGGCGCCCTTTTGCAGCGACGCCGATTGCGTCGTCCGCCATCGGCAGACGTAGGCGTAGTCGCTCGCCACAGCGGAGCCCGCCGCGGGCGAAGCCGGGTCGTCCTCGCGGGCCTGCATCCGGTCCAGAACCACGAAGTAGTGATCGCGCCAATGCACGATCGTCCGCGACCAGTCGTTCCCGGCGACGCCTTCCTCCTTGGACGTCACGGCGCTGACTTCTCCCACGTTGGACAGAGCTTCCACGGTGCATCCGGCCCGCGGGATGTAGGTCTTCCCGTTGGAGATGGACATCAGGTTGCGAGACCAGCTTGAGGGCGACGTGGTGTTGGTGAACAGCCACAGGTCGCCCAGGTCGGTGTACCGCGCGATGGAATTGTTGTGCGCGTACTTGGAGAGCTGCATCGGCTGGGAGGTCGCCAGGAACAGGTACGCCTGCTGCGGATCGAACCCGTCGCGGAAGGCGACGCAGTCGGCGGCCTTTTCGAAGGATTCCTGCGGCAGGCGGAAATCCTCCTCGCCGATCGTCCAGGTGGAGCCGGAATGAAACCGCGGGTCTTTGAGCACCGCGTAAAGCCGTTCGTCGTACGGCAGAGCCTTCACGCCGTCGTAATTGGAGGGAACCTCCGGTTTAACGGTGTTGCCCGCGTCGTCGTTGTAGAACGAAATGTACCCTCCGCCTCGCGACCACTTCACGGTCGCCCAGTTGTGTCCCAGCCAGCGGTACATCGGATCGTCGTAGTAGAAGGCCGCCTCGTCCAC
>CAZYDC010000427.1:0-4823 GCA_964646065.1 uncultured Planctomycetaceae bacterium
GGGCGATCCGCATGCCCTTGCTCAGCTTGGGCCGCAGGACGTCCATCACGCCATTGTACTTTTCCTTGATGCCCACCACGCCTGCTGCCGCCCCGACCAACTGCATCCCCGCGGCCAGACCGGCCAGCACCTGGTCGGCGTACCGCCGCAGCGTTTCCTTGTCTTTGTGGAGGAGGGGCTCGCACTCGGCGGCGTTGATGAGCACGGTGTCGGCCTTGGCCGAGAGCTTGACGTGCGTGGGAAACCCCGCGCCGCCCGCTCCGACCACGCCCGCGGATGCAATGTCCTGAACCGTCACGTCAGCCATTCAAACCTCGATGCCCTTTCCAAGTGAGCAGCATCAAGGATACCCAGAGTTGGGGGGACAAACAAGAACGAAGGGTGAGGAGCGAAGAGCGAAACGGCAAAGAAAAGGCAAGGAAACAGCGAAGAGCAAAGATCGACGAGCGAATCTATTCTTCGCTCCTCGCCCTTCGCTCCTCGCCCTTCGAGCTTCCGCCTACGGTTTGAAACCGTGCTGGAGCTGGGCCTTCATGAGGCGGCCTACCTTGAACTTGACCGTCCGCTTGGACGGAACGTTAACGCGTTCGAGGGTCTTGGGGTTCTGCGCGACTCTGGGGGCGCGGGTCTTGGTTTCAAACACGCCAAAGTCTCGGAACTCCAGACGGTTGCCTTCGCCGAGCTCGTTGATCATCTCCAGGAGGAACCGTTGGAAGATGTCCTTGACCAGAACTCGCTTGCTCTTGGTCTGGTCGGCGACCCGGTCGATCAGCTCTTTTTTCGTTACCGTATGCATTTGCTTCCTTTCGCGTGTTCGCTCGTCGGCTCTCGAACGTAAATGAACATCTCCATCCAAAATCTCATTGCGATGGCGGAGACATGTCAATCATCATAACTTATATTAGGTCAACGACTTCTTGCACACAACAAAAATTATGCTTCTTTTTATTCCAATGGCCGTTGTCGCCAGGCTCACCGCACTTACGACCTGGCGCATCTCCGTAAGGCCCTGTCAGGCCGCACTTGGCAATCGGCCGCCATCGCGCATCCATGCTTATCATAGGCGCGAAACGACCAAACGGTAAGAATTCCGCTAACCTTCGCGTCAACCTGATGTCTACTGCTCCAGACGAATGGAACAGGAACCACAGAGACACAACAATAGAAGGAGTCGATCATGAAGAGCTTCAGTGGAAAGATGTTGATGGCGGCGGCGTGTGCGGGTCTGGTGATTTCGTTGACGGCGGGCAGCGTTCTGGCGGGCGACCGCGGTCGAGATGGAGGCCGTTACGATCGCGACCATCGCGGCTGGTCCTCGCACTATGACCGGTGCTATCGCGGCGGGTATTATCGTCCTTATTGCTATGGGTACGTAGGGTGTTACAGCCCCGTCTGTGTCGAGGCGGCTTATTGCCCCGAGCCTGTGGTGTGTGCTGAACCGGCCCCTGTAGTTGTCGCCCCGGCTCCGGTGTATGTCGCGCCGGCCCCGGTGGTCGTTTACCCGGCCCCCGTGGTTCGTGAGCGAGTGGTCGTTCGCGCTGGGTATCGAGGGTGGGGAGTCGGTTTCTACTACGGACGTTAAGCAATTGATTCAGGCTGGCCAGAGCGAAGACCCGCGGAAAAATTCCGCGGGTCTTTTCTTGTTAGGTGGCACGGCGATCCGCGGCGGCGGATTTGTCGCCACCTCCTGGATACGCCCATACCGCTTGCGGCGACGGTCCGATGTTTGTCATAAATCAGTTAGTATGCAGCAAGTTAGCGGCTGATTCCTCGAACAAACCTGGGTATTGCTCATTCCAAAAGCTCAATAAAGGCCTGTTTGCACATGGTTAGGACGTAACGTATTGTAATAAATAAGCTTAAGTGCCAATCACGGATAAAAACACGCAAAAAACTGATTTAATTCGCTTATGCGTCTTGGCATTGGTGGCCGATGTTTTTATAGTAGCGTCATTCATACTATACCTTTTCCAGGCGTTTGGATCGGAGTTAACGTATAAACATCGGCGTCGCTATGAATAAAGGGCCATAACAAATGGCAAGCATCTCGTACGACTCACGAAGTTTCATCGTTGAGGGCCGGCGCGTCTGGCTGGTCAGCGGAGCGGTCCATTATTTTCGGACTCCCGCTGCCTTATGGGCGGATCGGCTGCTCAAGGCCAAGCGCGGCGGGCTGAACTGCATCGAGACCTACGTCGCCTGGAATTACCACGAGCTCCAGGAGGGCAAGTGGGACTTCACCGGCGACCGCGATGTGGCCGCGTTCGTCGAAATGGCCGGAGAGATGGGCCTTTACGTCATCCTCCGCCCCGGCCCCTACATCTGCAGCGAATGGGATTTCGGCGGATTCCCTGCCTACCTGACCACCAAGAGCGGAATCGCCTATCGCACCAACAACGCCACCTATTCTCATTATTTCGACAAGTACTTCCGCCAACTGCTGCCCCGCCTGGCCGACCTCCAGATCACGCGGAACGGCAAGATCATCCTCATCCAGAACGAGAACGAGTACACCTACACCACCATGCCCGACCGGCTGGCGTACCTGGAGTTCATCAACCAGCTCTTTCGGCGGGCCGGCTTTGACATCCCGATCATCAACTGCAACTGGGCCAGCGACCCGCCGGTCCCGGACAACATCGAGTGCGTCAACGGGTGGGGTAACGAGGTGCAGGCGCTCAAGGCCCAGCGCGTGCGGCAGCCTAACGCGCCGCTGCTGGTGACGGAGTTCTGGTCGGGCTGGTTCGACGGCTGGGGCACCGAGCACCACGTCAAGAGCGCCCGCGAAACCGCCCGCCGCGCGATGGAAATCCTCGGCTGCGGCGGACAGGTCAGCTACTACATGTGGCATGGCGGGACGAACTTCGCGTTCTGGGGCAGCCGCCTGCCCGGCGATTCCGACGGCTCGTACACAACCACAAGCTACGATTTGGATGGCGCGCTGGCCGAGGGCGGAGGACTGACGCCCAAGTTCTACCTCACCCGGCTGGTCAATTTGACCGCCAATCACATGGGCAGCCACCTGGCCAACTGCGCGATGGAGCTCGGCGCCAACGCCCTGGGCGTTCCGGCCGTGCTGAACCTCACCGGCGCCGCCGGCCGGTGGGTTATCGTAACCAACAACGGGCGGGAAGAGTTCCCCGAGGTGCGCGTCTCGCTGCTCGACGCCGGCTCGCCCGCCGGCAGGGAAATCACCGTCTCCGTACAAACCTATGGTGCCGCCGCCGTGGCGATCGGCTTGAAGCTCACGGCCGAACATACGCTGGACTGGGCCAACTGCACGCCGCTGGGGCTTTTCGGCGACAAGCTGCTGATCCTTCACGCGCCGGCGGGCACCCCGGTGCAATACTCGATCAACGGCGTCCAGACCACTCTGCCGGCGCCGGCTGGCGACGAAGTCAAGCTGACCGATCACCAGGGCCTGTTCGTCGCCGTCATCAACAGCGACCTTGCGCAGTACACCTGGCCGCTGGAGGATTCGCTGCTGCTGGGCCCGAGCTTCGTCGGCGCGACGGCAGAGCAGATCCAAATGCCCAAGGGCAAGACGGAATACGGCATCCTGAGTTTTGCGGGCGAGCTTTCGCGGAAGAAGATCAAGCCCGCGCCGCCTGCGCCGGCCGCCCCGAAAATAGCGCCGCTCAAAAAAATCACCGGCTGCGCCGAACTGGCGGAAGGCGCGCTGGAATGGACGCCGCTGGATCGCCCGCGCGACGTGGACCGCCTGGGGCAGTATTACGGATACGTGTGGTATCGCATCGAGCTCGATCAGGACAAGGCCGCGGACCATACGCTGTTCCTGCCGGAGTGCGAGGACCGCGCGAGCATCTTCGTCAATGGCCAGTTCGCGGGCCTGTGGGGGCGCGACCCCCGGCGCGGGGCGGCGAAGGCCGCCAAAGGCTCCGCCCTGGGCAGCCGCCTGGGACTGAAGGTGCATCTCGCGCGCGGGCGCAACGTCGTCACCGTGCTGCTGGACAATCTGGGCCGCTTGAACTACGGTTCGCGCATGGGTGAGCTGAAGGGCCTGTACGGCCACATGTACGAGTCCGCCCCGCTGAACGTCAAGCCCGGCAAACCCAAGCCGGTCGAGAACTCGGCCCGCAAGGTCGTGCCGCGAAAACTCATGCACATGGTCAAGCCCCTCGAATCCGCGCCGCAATTCGAGGTCTCGCTGGACCTGGCGCTGCGGAAGGTCGCGCCGGTGCATTTCTCGTTTACCGATCTGCCCCGCGCGGTTGCCCTGTCCTGCAATGGGCGCATTGTCGCGTTCTGGGAGGGCCACGGCGGCTTCGGCGACTTCACGCTCCGCAACGAACTGACCAAGGGCAAGAACGAATTGACCTTGCTGTTCTGGGGTGAAGTGAAGCCCGAGTCGCTGGCCAACGTCCGCTTGCATCTGCTGGAGGAGAACCTCACGCAGGACGCCAAGTGGTCCTGGCGGCCGTGGGAAATGCCCGCGGGCAAACCGCTGGCCGCGGCGGCCGGCATGCCGGCGTGGTATTCCACCACGTTCAAGCGCGCCCCCGCGCGCACCGTCGCCGGAACCGAGTTGCCGCTCTTCGTCGAGATCAAGGGCGCCGGCAAAGGCCAACTGTTCATCAACGGCCACAACGCGGGGCGCTTCTGGACCATCGGCCCGCAGGAATACTACTACCTGCCCGAATGCTGGCTGGAAGCCAATAACGAACTCAAACTGTTTGTGGAGCACGGCGAAAAACCCCAGGTCAACCTGGAGTATCGGCCCCAGGGACCGTTCGCGAAGTAATCGTTTGTAGTGTGCCCGTAAGGGCATTCTTCGTTCGTAGTGTGCCCGTAAGGGCATTCTT
>CAZYDC010000428.1:0-4804 GCA_964646065.1 uncultured Planctomycetaceae bacterium
CGAGCCGGATGGAGACGCTGCTGGCGGCGGGGGCGGACGTGGCGGCGCGGGACGGTTACGGCAATTCGCCGCTGCACCTGGCCGCCAAGGCCGGGCGACTGGCCGCCGTGGAACTGCTGCTCAAGCACGGGGCCGACCCCAAGGCTGCCGCCTACAACCGTTACACACCGCTGCACATGGCGGCCTGGAGCGGCAACGCCGAGATCGTTCAACTGCTCATCGACAAGGGCGCCGACATCAAGGCGCGGGATTACGACAGCCGCCCGCCGTTGAACTATGCCTCCACAAAAAAGGTCGTCGAAGTCCTGGTCAAGGCCGGGGCCGAGGCCAACGCCGCCTACCCGCCGAATCCGCCGTTGCTGGACGCGGCGATGCATGGATTCCCGGAGGTCGTGGAGGCCCTGCTCGATCACGGGGCGGACATCCAGGCCACGGACTACACCCACTACAGCCCCCTGCACCTGGCGGCCTGGAGCGGCAATGTCCAGACCGTAAAAATCCTGATCCAGCATGGGGCCGACGTGCATTACCGCGACGACTGGGACTACACGGCGCTGCAATGGGCCCAGCACTGGGGCAATACGGAAATCATCGACGTGCTCAAAGACAAGATGGCCAAGACGCCGTTCAAGGCGGATCAGCGGCATCATTAACGTGAATCTAACGTAGCATGGGCATCCTGCCCATGTCTTCGCCGTTGTCGTTAACGTAGCATGGGCATCCTGCCCATGTCTTCGCCGTTGTCGTTGACGTAGCATGGGCATCCTGCCCATGAGTATCAGGGGCGTCGCACCCCTGTCTTTGCCGTTGCTGCCGTTGTTCTGCCAAAGAAGAGGAAGAGACAAAGAAAAAAAACAGTAAAACAAAAAACCATGGGCAGGATGCCCATGGGACTCATGGCCACGAAGGCCATGCTACATCAGGAAGACGCAATGAAAACACGAATAACCGCCTTGCTTGCGATCTCGCTTGCGTTCGCGTGCGGCCATGCCTTGGCCCAGGTTGTGGACAACCCCGGGTTCAAGGCGCTGCCTCGGCCGATCAACTACGCTACGCCCCTGGCGCCGGCCGGGGGAACCAAGGCCGTCATTGTCTACGGCAAGAACTCACCCTGGACTCAGGCCGCCGCGACGGCCGTGCAGAAGGCCATCGAGGATTGGTCGGGCGTCAAGCTCGACCTGGCCGACGACCGCACCGTGACCAGCGAGGAAACCTACCTGCTCAACGACGCCTACCGCAAGACTCCGCTGATCGTGCTGGGCAACGTCCAGGACAACCGTGTCATGCTCGCCCTGGGCACGCGCTACTTGCTGCGCACCAACCGCACCTGGCCGGGCGGGGACCGGTTCATCATCCGCTCGATTTTCGAGCCGTTCGTGGCCGACGTGAACTACGTTACTCTGGAGGCCTCGAACCAGGCCGGAATGGACGCGGCGGCGGCGCGTTTCGCCACGTGGATCAAGGGATTCCCGATGTACGGCAGTGCCACTCTGCCTCCTTGCTTGCATTACCACGCGAGCCTGAAGGATAAATGGGAAGAGGCGGGTTTCGATTGGAAAGCCCCGCCCGAGTGGTCCCACGCGATCAATAAGAGCATTACGGAGCTGACCCACACGTTCAAAGGCAAGCCATCGCTGGCGGGCACGGCGGCTTGGAACGATCACGTCACGTTCGACCTCTGGTGGTGGATGCAAGGGGGGGTCCAGGAGGCCTCGGACATTAGGATGAATGACGGCGACCTGCGAGCCCATGCCGCCATGACCCTGCTGGGCTGCCGGGCGCAGGGCGGGCGGACCCACGGGAATTTCGACCACTACGGCGCGCTGGCGTCTTTTATGGGAATCCGGGCCGCGATCCAGGCCGGCGTCCTGAGCCCGGAGGAGTTGAACGAATTCGAGAGCTGCATGGTCCTGTCCACGGCGATGCCGCTGGATTACGTTTACAACCAGATCGGTGATCCCAACGGCGGCGGCAATCGGCACTATTCCGCCTGCCTTCTGTCCACGGCGGTTGCGGTGGACTACGTGCTCAATCATTGCAAAATGGACGACAAGACCCGCAGCGAGATGCGGCGCCGCCACGACAACGTTCGCAAGAGCGCGGCCCCTTGCGTCCGCACGTTTATGGACGGCGACGACTCGGATTGCCTGGGCGAGGACGTGCTGATGCAGGCCAACACCCTGCTGCACGAGGGGTTCATGGATTACGTCCGCAACGGCAACCTGCGCCGCAGCGCCGACCTGTACACGCTCTCGGTGGACAACATGCCCGGAAAGTGGGGCGCGGGCGGACAATATATAGGGCTGTACGGATTCACCAGCAACCCCGGGGCCATGCTCTCGTCGTTCTGGGGCGGGGGGCTGGTCGAGGAGGCCGCCCTTTATTATGACGATCCGCAGATTCGCTGGTTGGCCAAGAACTGGACCGACGTGCCAGGTTCCCGGGGCGGCGGCTATTACTATTGGGGTCAGGACCGGGTCGGCCCGATGACCAGGCCGGTCGTGCCCACGACGTACGACGGCGTGAAGGCCCTGCCTTACGACGAGCGGTTGTACAACATACTGCTTGACCCTGCTGCCCGGCGCGAGGAACCGCTGCGGCTGCCGCCCGAATCGCTGGACAAAGGCGTCTTTCGCGTCGCGTTCCGAGACGATTTTGACACCCAGGCCGCCTACCTCGGCCTGACCGGCAGTTCCAACCCCCGGCTGGTCAAGGCCTCGCAGAACAACATGATCGCCCGGTTCACGGACCTTGCGGAGGTCTGGCTGTACACCAACGTCAACGACAGCAGCGGATGGGTTCGCAACGTCGTGTCGATCTCCAACGGCAAGAGCTATGTGCCCCGCACCGCCTGCTCGCTGGATGCGCTGGCCAACCTGGGCGAAGTCACGGCGTCGGCCACCAGGGAACCGGGCGTCGCGGGGGCCGACTGGACTCGGAACATCGTGCATTGGCGCGGCCACTACTTCGTGGTCATCGACCGCATGGAGGCCTTGGCGGACCCGGCTTCGCAAGGCTCCGCCGAGGCAAGCGATTTCTCCTGCGTTTGCCGATGGCGGTCTCCGCAACTGGCGAGTTTGAAGGACGGCCTCTGGACGGCCGTCGCGCCCAGCGGAAGTAAGATGCGCATTCAGAATGCCGAACCGGTTTTCCAAACGTCCGAGTTTTGGGAAATCGACGGCGCCGCGCGGCCTTACGTGTTGCAGCAGTACAAACACGCGAAGCTCGCCAAGGGCCAGGCGCAGACCTTCCAGAACCTTCTTTATGTCTGGGGCAAGGATCGGCCCGACGAGTTCGAGGCCCGGCGGGTCAACCCGCAGGCGATGATGGTCAAGGGGCGCACCGCAGCCGGCGATCACCTGGCCTTGATCGGCGTGCGCGGGGAGATTCCGCTGGACGGTTTCGAGACCGACGCGGCCATTTACGACGTGGCCGGCAATACGCTGCACCTGATCGGCGCGACGGCGCTCAAGGCCAGGATCGGGACGGAAATGCGGGAAATCTTCTGGTCCCAGAAGCCCGTGAACGTGCTGGTGGATTGCGAGACGGGCAAAGGCGAGATCGAGGTCCGGGGCGACGCTCCGGTTCAGGTTAAGACCGGCGAAACGTGGGTCGCGCGAAAGCCCGGCCGCGAGGCGATGACCTTTGCCCAGGCGGGCGTGCTGCCCAAGTCGGCAGGGTTGGTTGAGGCGATGTGGGGGCGCAGCAAGGCCGTCGAGGCCAACACGTCGGGCGAAACCGCAGGCCTGCCCGACGCCTTCGAGGCAAAGCCCACCGACAAACCGCTCCAGCGACCCTTGAAGCGGTTGACCAACGCGGACATCACTTGCACCCCGCGCCCGCATTACCAGCGGAACAACCGACGGATGTGGAAAAGCACCGACGGCGTCGAGATCACGCTGACGCTTCCGGAGGCCCAGACGATCGGCTGCCTGCGGCTGGTCGGCGTGAACAAGGAGCCGCCGGAAATCGTCGGCCGGGGGCCGCTGCCGGCAGAGTGGATTGGAACGACCGGGCCGATCGACGAGCCCGGCGACATGAAGTTCTCGCTGGTGCTCAGCGACGACGGTTTCAAGAACGACCTGCGGAAGATCGACGAGCCCAAGGTGACGACCGAATTTACCAGCGACCCTCCGGCGGATCACACTTCGATGCAGCACTTTTTGACCTGGCGAATCGAGGTCGGCCAGAAGGCCAGGCAGGTCAAGCTGCTGCCCAGGGCAACCGACAAGGAACGGGCCAAGCTGGACCTGAGGGATATCCAGGTCTACGGCGCCCAGTGGGTGGACGAGCTGGCGGCGAAGGTTTGCCTCGGGGACCTCCGCGGCGACGGGTCGAACGAACTGGTCGTGGGAACTTCGCAAAGGCAACTGGCCGCCTACGACGCGGACGGCAGGCAAATGTGGATCAAGGATTACCCCGGCGACATCCTGAAGCTCGACACGGCGGACATGAACGGCGACGGCAAGGCCGAGGCCGTCGCGTACCTGACGACCGAGACGCTGCACCAGGTCAAGGCCGACGGGACGGAAGGCCCCACCGGCGACGTGCTCCAGGGCGAGCGCGACCATAACAACGGGTGCTGGGGAGTCGCCGGCGCCTTTGCTATGGCGATCTGGGCGCCGGACGGCCAGAAGAAGAAGGAAGCCTTGCTGTTCACCGAATGGTCGTACGGCGTGGAGGCGGACGGCAGCGTCCGGCAGCGGGGGAGGGTGGGTCTGCCGTTGGGGGCCGGGCGGCTGGTGAACATGTATCCCAACGAGCCCGAGGTGCTGGTGGAAGTGGGGGGCCGCGACGTGGACCT
>CAZYDC010000429.1:0-4780 GCA_964646065.1 uncultured Planctomycetaceae bacterium
ACTTCACCTGCTTCAACCTGACGGACAAGTTCGGGTATTGGGCGTTCAAGAAGCTCGAATTCGCCTGGGCGCACATGGCCCTGGGCCTGGACGGAAACTGCACCCTGACCGAGGATTGCTATTTTCACGACCTCTATCATTGCGCCTACGCCATTCGCGGAGTCACCAGCACGGTGCGTCGCTGCAATTTCCACCGGTGCTCTTGCGCCATCGGGGCCGGAGGGGCGGCCAACATCGCGGAGGATTGCCTGGTCGTCGAGTGCGGCGCGGACTGGAAGGACATCATCGCGCACCGCCGCGGAAACATCGTCGGCGAATCGTTCAGCGGCGTGGAGTCCAAGGGCGGGCGGCTGCACACGTTCCGGTACAACATCGTTGCCGACAACCTCGGGGGCCTGTGGTACGACTGCCACGCCGTCGGCACGCGCGTGCTGGGCAACGCCTTCTGGGACAATCACGGCTCGGGCTTCTACAACGAATACGGCGCCAACGACACGCTGTGCATCGGAAACTACTTCCTGAATAACGCCATGTCCAGCAGTTGGTGTACTCGCCTGAGCGTGCTGGACAATTTCTTCCAGACCTGCCAGGTGACCTGGCACAACCACGACCGCTGGCCGATGGTCAACAGCTTCATGACCCTGCGCGGAAACGCGATGATCGACCTGCCGCAACCCTACCTGATGCACTTCAGCGCCGGATGGGGCCCGACGCGGTTCCCGCAGAACTTCCGCAATTGCCTGGTCGATTTCAACCACATCCGCCTGCGGAAGGACATCCCGCTGATCGACGACGCGGGCAAGAAGGTCCGCACGGTCGAGGACGTCCGCAAGGAGTACGGTTGGGACATTCACGGCGACTTCGGCACGTACGATAAGGACAAGAACGACCTGACGCCCGAGAGCCTCGGCGGAAGCATGGTGACGTTCCGCGTGCCCTGGGGCCCGAACTCGCACCTCGCGAGGCCGATGCTCTCCGACGCGGGCATCAACGGGAAATGGCCCTCGGCCGTGGAAATGGGCAATAACGTCTCCACGCCCTCCTTCTTCTGGCGGTTCTCCGACGGCAACTATGACGAGCGCACCTTCGGCGACGGCTACGCCTTCAATTGGCCGTGGTACTGCAACGACGTGGCCTACCAGCCGGTCGGCGGGGACCTGCTGACCACTGACAAGGGCGAATGCCTTGGCTGCCAATGGTACGTCGGGGCCGACGCGGATTTCGGCAAGGACGCCGACGGCAAAGCCGTGAAGGTCGAGGGAATCCAGAGCACCGGCGAGCTGAGCATGGGCAATCGCTGGCTGGTCGTCCGGGGCGTGACGGCCGAACATGTGCCGCCGCAAGGCCTGGGCTTCTGGACGCCCTGGCTGTCCACCGTCGAAGGCGCCAAGATGACCGTCGCGCTCAAGATGCGCTGTAAAGACATCGCCCCGACGGCCAAGGGCGCCCCGGCGGTCTACTTGCAGTTCATCAACGAAACCGGACAGAACCGCCAGCGCGTGTTCCTGGTCGGCGGCGAGCCCGGGCAGAAGGCCGTGAGGCCGGAACTGACCGAGGGCTCGCACGATTGGACAGACATCAAACAAACCATCGTCGCGCCCAAGGGCGCCATTCGCATGGCCTTGTTCCTGGGCCTGACGCCCTGCAAGGGCGAGGTGAACTTCGACGACATCAACCTGACGACGGAGTCGATCGCGGCCCCGGTGGCCAAGGCCCAAATCCTGCCGCCGCGCCTGCCGCTGCCCCGCATCAAGGACACGTTCTTCGTGGACCTGTCCAAGGTCGCCAACCGGGCGCTGGCTGACGAAGAGGACAACGACGGCAAGGGCGGATGGACCGACCAGGGCCCCGCCGCGGACATGCGGAAACTGGCCACCGGCGAACGAAGCTTCGGCGGCCTGAACATGAAAATCCTCTCCGGCGACAAGAGCATCGTGGTGCTCAAGGGCACTCCCCGCAAGGCCGGCGACCTGCCGGACAAAGTCACCATCCCCGTCGGGCGCAAGGTCGATTCGCTGTTCTTCCTGCACTCCTGCGCCTGGACGCCCGAGGCCGGCAGCGAGGCGTTCCGCTACGTGCTGCATTACAAGGACGGCAAGACCCAGACCCTTTCGGTCGTCTCAGGTCAGCAAGTCACCGACTGGGCGGCCAAGCCCGTGCAGCGGTTCCCCGGCGAGGAGAAGACCTTCACCACCGTCGCCGACACCGTGCCCAACCCGCAATTCGGCCAGGGCAGCGTCTATCGAATGGAATGGAACTGCCCCACCGACCGGCGAGCGGTCGAACTCGAAAGCATCGAGTTCATCGGAACCGGCGGCGACGTGCCGGTCCTGCTGGCGATCAGTGGTGTTATAGAGTGGTAAGCGGTCGGAAAAGGCGAACCGCAGAATATCGAATGTCGAACCGCAGAATGCAGAAGTAAAGAGGCGGAACCGAGTGGCGATGGCCCCTTTTATCTCATCGCCTTGCTTTGACCATGAAAGGAACGGCATGCCAAAGGAAAGAGTGTACGATCTTGAGAATCGGTTGATTGACTTTGCGGTTCGCATTATTCGGGTAGCCGAGGCTCTCCCAAGGAATCCCGTAGGGAATCATATTCGCGGCCAAATCAGCAGGAGCGGCACTTCCCCGGCTCCCAACTACGCCGAAGCGCAAGGCGCGGAGTCGCGCAATGACTTTGTGCATAAGATCAGTATCGTGCTTAAAGAGCTGCGCGAAACTCGCGTGTGGCTCCTGATGATTATCCGAGCCGACCTGATCAAACCGGCAGCCAAGCTTCAACCTTTGGTCCTGGAGAACAACGAACTGATTGCCATATTCGTAAAAAGCGTAAAGACGGCGGCAAAAGGACCGACGCGCATTGTTGCACAAGATCGCACAGGCGATTACAAAACAGGCGGCACGGAATGAAAGGGTCTTCATTGATTTGCGTATCTGAACTTCAACATTCTGCTGTTCGACATTCGATATTCTGCGGTTTGCTGTTTCTTCCTTTGCCCCACAGGAGATGTTCAAAATGAAGCGACTCATTCCGATCCTCGTGCTGGCCTTCTTCGCCTCTGCTGCCCAGTCCACCGAATTCTTCGTCGACCAGAAGTCCCCCCCCGCCTCGGACAAGAACGCCGGCACCGAGGCCCTGCCTTTCAAGACGATTCAGCCAGCCGTGGACGCCGCCAAACCGGGCGACACGATCTGGGTCAAGGCGGGCAACTACGAGCAGAACATCACCATCGACAAGCCGGCCACCATGGCCCAGCCGATCGTCCTGAGCGCCTGGAAGGACGACCGCGTGCGGATCGGATACCAGCCGCGTTCGCTGCCGATGGCGGGCAAGTGGGAACCGCTTCCCGGCAGCAAGTGCTGGCAGGTTAAGCTCAACGGCGAAGTCCCCGACGACATCCTGGTGGTGCTGGACTCCAAGGCGATGCTCACCTGGACGCAGGACGACCCGCCCAAGGACGACAAGATCAACTGGGCCTCCTGGCGCAAGAGCGACCACACGCTGTTCTACAACGCCAACGGCAAGGATCCCGCAACGCTCGGCAAAATGGAGTACAGCCGCCGCCCGCACCCGCTTTCGTTCATGCACATCCAGTCTCCGGCCAACTGGTGGATCATTCGCAAGATCGAATTCAGTTGGGCCGGAGTAGGCGTCTATCAGTGCGGCGAGAACATCGTCGTGGAGGACTGTTTCTTCCTGCACTGCCATCGCCAGGGCATCTTCATGCACGGCCGCACCGAGACCGTGCGGCGGTGCAACTTCTATCGTTGCGGCAGCTCCATGTGCGCCTCGGGCGCGGGCATGTCGCCCTGGATCGAGGACAACCTGATCGTCGAGTGCTCGCTGAACGCCGAGGACGACATCGGGCCGCTGGACGTGCAGGGCTACGTCGCCGAGGGCTATCCGCCCACGTGCTTCAAAGGCAGCATGTTGTGCCAGACATTCATCCACAACATCATGTCGGACAACATCGGCGGCGGATGGTACGCCGACTGCCCCGGCGTGCAGTCCACCCGCATGATCGGAAACGCCTTCTGGGACAATGGCAGCGGCATGTACAACGAGGCCATGGTCAACGATTCCGTCACGCAGGCCAACGTGTTCTATCGCAACGGCATCGGCAGCTCGGTCGCCACGCGGTGGAACCTGATCGACAACCTCTTCGTCGACGGCGGCATCTTCTGGAACAACCTGGACCTCAACCCGATCCGCGACGGATACATGGTGCTCCGCAAGAACGCGTTCATCAATCCGCCCGGCAGCGGGTATCTCACCGGGTACGCCTCCGGCTGGGGCGAGTACGCCTGGCCGGAAGTGTTCAGCAACTGCATCGTGGACCGCAACCGCATCTGGCAGAACAAGGACGCGGTCCTCGTCAACGACGGCGGGGCCAAGAAATACAACACGCTCGAAGCGGTGCAGAAGCAGTACAAGTGGGAACTCAACGGCCAAGTCCAACCCTACGATAAAGACAAAACCACGGTCGAATCGGTCGTCAAGGAGATGGGCGGCAGCGTGGTGACGTTCCGCATTCCCTGGGGCAAGCACAGCGGCGAGGCCCGCCCGATGCTCTCCAATTCCGGCATCGACAACCACTGGCCCGGCTGCGTGCTCTCGACCGACCTCAGCGGCGCGCCCGCGTACTTCTGGCGAATCGCCGACGGAAACTACCTGCCCCCCGGCGATCCGGGCTGGTCCCGGTTCGACCCGCAGGACTACTGGCTGCACTACGGCGACGGGCCGGACGACAAACCCGAAACGCTCGCCAGCGGCTGCCGA
>CAZYDC010000430.1:0-4743 GCA_964646065.1 uncultured Planctomycetaceae bacterium
CCCATGCCGAACTTGACCTGGTAAATCCAGCAGAACATCGCGAACACCACCAGCGTCGCCAACAGCGCCAGGCTGATGAAATACCGGCGGTCCCGCGGCGGGTCCAGCGGGTCCAGCACTGTGTCATTGATGTCCTGGTACGAAAGTTCCGACACAAATTACCTCTTCATCCGGGTGGCACCCCCAAGTCTTCTTGGGGGTGTCCGGTTCGCCCGGACTTGCCAGACACCCCCAAGCGGACTTGGGGGTGCCACCTATTCCAGTACGATTCTTCGCAAATACGTTATGGCCGGCTTGGTGTTCTGCTCTTCGAGCACGTGGTAGCGGCGAGGATCGTTTCGCGTCAGCACGCTGACCTGCGAATTCGGGTCCAGCAGGTTCCCGAAAACGAACGCCCGCGTCGGGCAGGTCTGCACGCAGGCCGGCTGAATCTCGCCGTCCTTCACGCTGCGGCCTTCGCGCTTCGCCTGGTGCTGCGCCTGGCGAATCCGCTGGATGCAGAACGTGCATTTCTCCATCACGCCGCGCTCGCGCACAGTGACTTCCGGGTTCAATTGCCAGTCCAGCGGCTTGACCCACTCGGGCTTGCATTCCGGCCGCTCGCGCAGCGGCGAGTTGAACCAGTTGAACCGACGCACCTTGTACGGGCAGTTGTTCGAGCAGTACCGCGTGCCCACGCAGCGATTGTAGACCTGCGCGTTGAGGCCTTCCTCGTTATGCACCGACGCGTAGACCGGGCAGACCGGCTCGCACGGGCCGGTGTCGCAGTGCTGGCAAAGCATCGGCAAAAAACCCACGCGGCGCGTGTCCTCGTCGTCGCGATACGGCACGACTTTCAGCCACGCCATCTCCAGGTTGCGGCGGCTGTACTTCTCGCCGACCACTTGCAGGTTGTTCTCCGCGTAGCAGGCCACGCCGCACGCCCCGCACCCGATGCACTTCTGAAGGTCGATCGCCATCGCCCAGCGGTACTTCTTGTACTCGTGCGATTCGTAGATATCCTCGTTCGGCCGATACCCTTCGGGCAGCGGCAAAATAAGTTTGTCGCCCTCGCCCCACTGCTTCTTGCGGAGTTCGCCGATCCCCGTCCACTGCAAAATCTCGCGATGGTGCTGGTCCTGCGTTCCGCTGCCGTACACCGGGCCCTCCGCGTGGCCGGTCTTCTCGATCTGCACGCCGACGAACATATCACGCTCGCCCGTCGCCGGCAGCAGCCGCCACGCGTTGACGCCCGTGCCGGCGGCATTGTGGCCCATCGCCGTGTGGCCCTGGCCCAAGGCCAGGCAGACGCAATCGGGCGACTGCAATTCCGTCAGCCGCACGGAAACATTTTCCACCATCTCCTGCCCCGAGCGAATACGGACGACATCCTTATCCTCCAGCCCCAGCTTCTTGGCCAGGTCCGGATGCACGTCCAGCCAACTGCCCCAGCAAGCATAGCTCACCGGCTCGGGCGACTCCTGCAACCACCCGCGATTGGCCGTCCTGCCGTCAAACAGCATGATCGTCGGCCAGACAAACAGCGAAACCTGACCGGCCGGAAGCGGCGTCGATGCCGCCTTGACCGAGTCGGCGAACTTGGTTAAATCGCCGAATCTAGTGCTGGACATCTCCTTCAATGGCATTGCCGTCGAGTGAAGCATGTCGGCAACATCGGGCTTCCAATAGCCGCCGCGGCGCAGCGAGGCGGTCCAGAACTCCTCGAAGTCTTCCGCCGCTGGTCCGCCAAGCTGCTGCCATCGCTGCCGCAGCCATTGGAGGAAGTTCTCCGCCGGCGCGGCGCTTCCGTCCCGCGACAACGGCCGGCCCTGCGCCATCGCAAGGTCCAGAAGGGTATCGCCCGCAAGACGGCTGTCGAATAGCCTGACCATCGTCGGCTGCATCAACCCATGTATGCCTTCGAGCGGTTCGTAATCGCCCCAGGCCTCCAGGGGCGACTCGATCGGCAGCACCCAGTGAGCCATCGCGGCCGTCTCGTCCTGCAAAGTGCCCAGGTAAATGACCGTGCCCGCGTGGCCGATGAGGTCGGCTGCGCCGCTCATCGCATAGGCGGGATTCGTGTTGTGAACAATCAGAGCGTCCTTGACGGTAAGCCCGTTCAGTGCCTCCCGCACCTGCTTCGCGATGGCGGTCCTGCTGAGGGCATGAGGCGGGTCGAAATCCACAGTCTGGCCGATTCGCCCGGCCGCGTAGTTGAGCAAGCTCGCGGCCAGCGCGGTCAACTCGGCGCCAGGGCCGGTCGCACCAGTCGGACCGGCCAGGGCAACGCTCGCCTTGGCCGAGACGAACGCCTCGGCCAATTCGTCGATCTGCTTGGTGGTAAATCCTTCCGGCAGTGGCTGCGGTTGATAACCCATCTCCTTCAGCGCCGCCTGAACCTGCTTGGCCTTGTCGGTCTTGGCGTACTTCGCGACCGATTCCACCATTGCCAAGGCGATGACGGCTTCGCGACCGGGAGCTACCGGGATGTACTGGTCCGCGTTGGCTGCCGTCATGGACACTCGCGGGCCGACGTACACGAACCGCGCAACGCTGCCATTGCCGTACGAAGAATTGTCGGGGAAGCGGTAACTGTGCGCCTGCGCGAATTGGCCGGCGAATTGAACAGGCGAAATCCACGTCTCCAGGAAGTCGGCGGCGAAACTGATGATGAAATCGCACTCCCCCAAGTCGTGGTCCGGCACGACCGCTCTGCCGAAAAGAATCTCGTTGGCCCGCCGCAGCGGTTCGTAATTGAACGGTTCGTAGTAGAGGACTTTGGGGGTATCCGAAGACATGGCGGCAGACGACGCCGCCATGCCACCCTTGATCTCGGCGAATCGCTCCATCACCTCGGCCAAGGCGCCGGTTTGAAGGTCGCTGATAATGACCACGCGGCCGGCGGACTTGATTTTGCCGGCGATGGCCGCCATCGCGTCGTCCCACGTGGTCGGTTTGGCCTCCTGGCCGGGCGCGGTTCGCGCCAGCGGGCCTCGAATGCGGTCGGGGTCGTACAACCCCTGCACGGCAGACTGCCCCCGCGCGCACAGCGCGCCGCGATTCACCGGATGATCGGGGTTCCCCTCGGCCTTGGTCACGCGGCCGTCCCTATGCGACACCACCATGCCGCAGCCGGCCGGGCACTCGCGGCAGACCGTGCTGTAGTAGCTCCAGACGCCCGGCACGGCCGGCGTGATCGGCGTGACGAACGGAATGAGCTTCTCGACGGTCTTGCCCGCAAAGCCGACCGCAACAGCGGCGCCGCCGCCGGCTGCGAGCTTCAAAAAGCCTCGTCGCGATAATTCGGGCATCGAGCAATGTCTCCATTATGACGCAGGCATTGTGACCCATGCGCCGTGTGCGGTCAAGTGAAAGCGAGCATCTTTCCTATGATAGGCATCGAAAGCGGCGATAGTTACAAATCGTGAAGAAAATTTATGTTAACATGCCCTCTGTAAAAGAAAGACGCCCAGATGTGAGCCTCGGCCTGGGTTTGAGCTCGCTGTTTGGCGTAGAGGGATACCAAAGCGACAACGAAGACACGGGCAAGATGCCATGCTACTCTGGCCGATACGTCAGGCACTCCGCCGGGTCGACGTCGTGCGTCTTGAGCCTGCGGAGCGGGCTTTCGGGTTGGGCCGTGCGGTCGGACAAGTAGATCGCCTCCAGCACGGCCAGGTTCAGCAGATTCTCCCGCGCGGAGCATTCGTATTTCGCCGCACCGCCGGCGACCGCTCGCGCGAACACCTCGACCTGCCGGCGGAACGTGGCCAGCGGGGCGACCTCGTCGCTGACGTTGTCCAGCACGTTTCCGTCCGGGTCGCGAAGCACGCAGGACTCGCTTCGGGCCAGGATCGACCCGCCGCGCCCGTGCAGGCTGAGCTCCTCGCTGACAGGCCCGGAGGCCCGCGTGGTGACCACCGTCGCCATCAGCCCGCTGTTGTACCGCAGAATGGCCGCGGCCGTGTCGTCGGTGTCGTAAATCGGGTAGGACTTCTCGCCCGGCCCGGCCGGCGGCGACTTCTTGCCGCACGTGCTCAGGCCGTACACTTCGTCCGGCAGGCCCAATATCCACACCAGCAGGTCGATGGGGTGATAGCCCAGTTCCATCAGCGCCCCGCCGCCGGCAGAGGCCTTGTCGCCCCGCCATTTCAGGTCCGGGCCCCAGTTGAACAGGTAGTGCGCCCTGCCCAGGAACATCTGCCCCAGCCGCGAGCGTTGCTCCCACGCCCGCCGATAGCCCGACGCGAACCGCCGCTGCGTTCCGACGGCAAGCTTCACGCCCGCCTGCTCGGCCTGGCGAACCAGCGCGATGCCCTCGTCCAGGTTGCGGGCCAGCGGAAGCTCCTTCCAGACGTGAATCCCCCGCTGGGTGCAGAGGCTCACCAGTTCGCCCGCCGCCGCCGGAGGAACGGCCAGATACACCGCCGCCGGCTTGGCCTGGGCCAACAGCGCCCGATTGTCCGAAAACACGGGGATCTGGAATTCCTTGCCCGCCTCCGCGGCCGCCTCGGAATTCTTGTCGGCCAGGCCGACGACCCTGACCAGCTCGCTGCCCGCCAGCGCCGCCAGCGTATACCGCCCAAAGCCGCCCACCCCGATCACCGCAACCGGCAATTTTCCGTTGTCCATAAAAAACCTCGCTGGCCCACAAAGCTAGACCCCGGCGAGGCGGATGTCAAGACCGGAGACGGGATTCGGGATTCCGGGTGGTCGGGTAAGCCTGGGCGGTTTCCCGCCCAGGCTCCCCACGGATCCGGACAT
>CAZYDC010000431.1:0-4737 GCA_964646065.1 uncultured Planctomycetaceae bacterium
TATCTGTTATGTGGCATGACCTTCGATTTTCCACCACTTAAATTGGATGAGAACCCTCAATGTCAAAGGACCAATACGGAGCTATTTCCCCGACGAGCAGGCCCGGTGGATTGGTTGCGTCTTCCGTATTTGATATTGGTCATTCGCCTATTTGTCATTGATTCGTCATTCGACATTCGTCATTGGCCCGGGTAACATGTAACCAGGAAAATAGAATGCACCTCCTCATCGCGACACTCTTGGCCGTGGTCAACCTGCTCTTTCTGGCCTCGGTGATCTTCGGCCTGCCGGGCACGTGGCTGATGGTTCTGGCAACGGCGCTGGTGGCTTGGTGGCAATGGGACCACCAAATGATCGGCCCCTGGACGCTGGTGGCGATGGGCATCCTCGCGCTGGCCGCAGAGATCGTCGAGTTGACGGCGGGGCTGCTGGGGGCCTCGCACGCGGGCGGCGGATGGCGGGCCTCGCTGGGCGCCATGGCCGGCGGTCTGGTCGGCGCGGTCGCCGGAACCTTCCTGATCCCCCTGCCGCTCGTGGGCACGCTCATCGGCGCCTGCGTCGGCACTGGGCTGGTCGCGACAGCCGTGCAGAGATCGCGAGGCCAGTCGCCCCAACTCGCCCTCCGCGTCGGCGTTGGCGCCTTCACCGGCCGGCTCGTCGGCACGCTGGTAAAACTCGCCCTGGCCGTGACAATCTGGATCATCGCCACCGTCGCCTCCTTCTGGCCGTGAAATGGGGACTGGCTCCGACTGCGGCCGTTTGCAGTCGGTGCCTGTCCCCTTTTCACGGCGCGGGTGAAGCGTAGAGCGTGCAACTTTGGCCCGACTTGTCACGCCGTAGCGTCTTCGCGCGAAATCGACTGAAAAGCGGGGACTGAGTCCGATTTCGGCTGTTTGAAATCGGAGTCTGTCCCCGCTTTTCCCGCTTTTCCTCCCGCTTTTGGCGACACGAATGTCATGTCATTCATGACATTTTGTGCGCTCTTTTACCATTTTTGGCAGGCTAAATTTTTCCTCGCGAATGGGCGTTTTTTAATTTGAAACTGTTTGCAGCTTCTATTGCGGTGCCGGCCGGTCCTTGCCGCGCTAACGCGAAAAACCGGCCGGCCTGGTATGGGGTTTGCATGGCATATAGGGCGATGTTTGTGCGCCCTGCGCGGCTATCGCCTTTTTGCGCGGCGGCCAGGGATGGCCGCCACCCACAACGCGCCGCCCGCGGGCCTGATAGAGGCTCGCGACGGTTGGCTTGCCCTGAGGCTGTCGAAGGGTTTGGCAATCGAATATGAACGGTCAGGAAGAGGAGAATTAATGATGGACGAATTACGATGGATCCCGATGGGTATCGGGAAGCGGCCTAGAGAAGAACTCGGCTTCGGCGGCGGCCTCGCGTCGCCCTGACAGGCGACAGACTTTGTCGTCACGGAGTCGGCAGGTTCGACCCTGTCGGCCGGTGGATGTTGAACAAACATGCCCCCAAAGGAGCAGGCCCCCCATGAAACATTATCAAGAAAAACGCGTGATAACGCGGCTTGGAATTTACAACCTACTGCAAATACACTGCTTGCAACTTTGGGAGGCTCGAGAAACGGGTTCTAATGGCTTCCCGGCGGGTTCCAGTGAGCCACCTGCGCGTTCTAAGGAGCCGCCTGCAGGTTCCAGTGGCTTCCCGACAGGTTCTAATGCGTTACAAACTCACCCTCAATGCGGGTGTTGGTGGCGGAGGATGTGCGGCGTCTCGAGGTCGTGCCGGAGCATAAGTGGCTCGTCAGACAGTATTTCGATGGTCGGGCCGTCGGCGACGACTTGGCCGCGGCTCAGGACGACCACGCGGGAGCAAAGCTCGGCGACGAACTCCAAGTCGTGCGTGGCGACGATCTTGGTGATCGGGACCTCCCGCAGGAGCTGCTTGAGGTCGCGGCGGCCTCGCGGGTCCAGGTTGCTGGTCGGCTCGTCCAGCACCAGCAGGGTCGGTTCGCAGGCGAGCACTCCGGCCAGACAGACGCGGCGCTTTTCTCCGCCGCTGAGATGGTGCGGCGAGCGGGACTCGAAGCCGGCCAGGTTGACCTGGGCCAGCGCCCGCGTCACGCGGGCCTGGACGTCTCGCGCGTCGGCCCCGAACTGCTGCGGGCCGAAGGCGACATCCTCGAAGACAGTCGGGCAGAACAGTTGGTCGTTGGGGTCCTGGAACAGGAACCCGACCTGCCGCCGCACAGCCAGCGCGTTTTCGGCCGTGATCGGCTGGCCTTGGATGAGCACGGCCGCCTGGCCGTCGATCTTCTCGGGCAAGAGGCCGTTGAGGTGCAGCAGGAGCGTGCTTTTCCCGGCGCCGTTGGGGCCGATCAGCCCGACGCACTCGCCGGGCGCCACGGCGAAACTCACGCCCCGCAGCGCCTGGGCGCCGTCGGGATAGCGGTACTGGAGATCGCGAAGTTCAATGGCCGGCGTCATCGCCACCCCCGTGCGCACATGGCCGAGTATATCCGCTCGGCCCGCTCGCTGGCGCGGACGAACAGTTGGCTGATCACGCTGCCCAGCGCGTGCCAGTGGCGCCCGCGACTGGTGACGAACGTACGGCACATCCTGGCCCGCCTCATCCGCTGGGCCTCGTCGGCCAGCACGAACAGGTATCGGTACATCAGGGCCAGCGTCGTGATCATGATCGCGGGGAATCGCAGGGCCCTCAGAATCCTGAGCATCTCGGAGAAAGGAGTCGTATTGGAAAGCAGGATCATCGTCGCCAGGCACAGGGTACACCGGGCCACCAGCACGGCCGTCAGGCGCAGGCCGTCGGGCTGGAGCAGCGTCAGCACGGCCACGCCAAGCACGAACGTTTCCAGCAAGACCAGTCGCCGCAACAGGAAACCGGCCGGGACTCGGCTGACCGCGGCGACGACGATCAGGGCCGCGGCGGGCAGCGCCAGGTACGGCGCGTACGCGACCGGCAGGAGGACCAGCGCCAGGATCATCGCCATGGCGGCCGTCAGCTTGACCAAGGCGGGCAGACGATGAATCGGGCTGTCCAGCCGGCTGTATCGATCAAGGAAATTACTATGAATCATTTGACTAGAATCCATCTTAAAACCCGTAGCACGGGCGTCTCGCCCGTGAGTCACATGGGCATCTTGCCCATGTTTCTGCGTATTCGCACGGGCGGGACGCCCGTGGGACTCATGGGCAAGATGCCCATGCTACGGTTTCGCATCCAAATGTTCTTCGGGTTTTCGCGGCACCAGGGCGCGGGCCAAGCCCCACGACAGACCGAACGCCAGGACCGTCCCGGCGACTCCGGCGATCGCGGTCGCCAGGGGCACGGACTCGATGCCGGGGATCTTGTAGTCCGGCACGAGGGCCGGCACGCTGCGATGCTCCGGCGGTGCGGCCTTGACGCCCGAGTCTTCCGCGAATTTTTCCAGACCGTCCGGCCACGGACAGGCATACGGCGAGACGAACAAGGCCAGCCCCAGCGCGATCGCGCCGCCGTAGACCAGCACCGGTTTGTACGAACGCCACGGCCGGGCGGTGGGCGAGTCGTCCAGCAACTCCGGACGGGCCTTCCAGGTGGCCGCCAACACCAGCGCGGTGATGATCGCCTCCCCGACGCCGATCAGCATGTGGACACCCGCCATGGCGGGAAACGCAATGGCCCAGGGGATGTTGATCTTCGTCGATGTCGCCAACTCGCCCGCGCACGCGATGGCGGCCAGCACCGTGCCGCACCAGGCCGCGAAGCTCGCCGCAACGATTCGCCCAAATACGCCCTTGATGATCCGGGTAATGGGAAAATAAATCAGCCACCCGCCGACGCCGCAGATGAGGCCCATGTTCAGGATGTTCGCGCCCAAGGCCGAGACTCCACCGTCGCCAAACACGAAGCACTGCACCACCAGCACGGCCGACAACACGACCACCGCCGCACTTGGACCCAGCAGCGCCGCGATGAGCACCGCGCCCACCATGTGTCCGCTGACGCCGATGCCCACCGGGAAGTTCAGCATCTGGGCGGCGAAGACGAAGGCAGCCCCCAGGCCCAGCAGCGGGACGCGCTTGGGCGGAAGCTTCTTGCTCACGTGCCGCAGCGCCGTCCCCAGCCCAACCGCCGACAACACGCCGGCGACCACGGCCGTTCTTGCGTCCAGGAATCCATCCGGAATGTGCATACCACGAATTTCCTTGCATCGCGGGAAAAAAGCGCCGGCAAAACCGGTAATACTATGACACAAATAAATATTACCACCCTTTTGAGCGGCGGCAAAGGAAAACCTTGGAGCGCCGGTAAATTGACCGGTGGCATGGCGACGTCGTTTGTCGCCATGTCCGGTGGCACCCCCTCTTGTGGCACCCCCAAGTCTTCTTGGGGGTGTCTGGGGTTGGCGCACCTTCACAGACACCCCAAAGCGGACTTGGGGGTGCCACAAGAAGATTGCGGATATCGCATGGCGACAAACAACGTCGCCATGCCACCCTCAGATTCACGTCAAATGGATTCTCGCCACAAACGGATACAGGGCGTACCAGGTGATGAACAGGCCGACAATGAAAATGACCAGCGCGCTGAGGGCCGGCAGGTATCGGCTCGCGGCGAGCACCCAGGGGGATTCGGGCAGCAGCCGGCTGCCTTTGATGAACAGCAGGCCGACGACCATCAGCACCACGGCCAGCCCCACACTGAAGGCGAAGACCAGCAGCAGCCCCAGTCCGACGCGGTTCAGCGAGATCGCCGTGAGCAGGAGAATCAGGG
>CAZYDC010000432.1:0-4715 GCA_964646065.1 uncultured Planctomycetaceae bacterium
TCCGACCATCATTCTGTTCAAGGACGGCCAGATGGTGAAAAAGTTCGTAGGGCTGCAGAGCAAGGGCGATCTGAAGGCGGCGTTGAACGAGTTGCTGTAGTGACGCCGCCGACCTCGCTATCTCGCGATGAGGTCCGTGCGCTCGACCGTATCGCCGTCGAGCGGTTGGGGATTACCGGACTGGTGCTGATGGAAAACGCCGGGCGGCAAGTGGCCGACGCGGCGGTGCGAATGGTCGGCGATGCGGCGGGCAAGCCCACCAACGATTTTTCGGAGTCGATGGCGGGCAAGTCCGTGGCCGTCGTCGCCGGGGCGGGCAACAATGGCGGGGATGGTTTCGTGGCGGCCAGACACCTGGCGATCCGCGGGGCCAAGACGATCACGTTCCTTGTCTCGCCGGAATCGAAGATCGCCGGTGACGCAGCCGAGAACCTCAAGATCATCCGCAAGATGGGCCTGCGGGTCAGGCAACTGATACCCGCGTCGCTGGCGGAGTTGGCCGGCGAGCTGCGCAAGCACGACCTGGTGATCGACGCGATCGGCGGGACGGGAATCTCCGGCCCGCTGCGAGGCGACCTGGCCGCGGCGGTGGAGCAGGTGAACCTGTGCGGCCGAGCGGTGCTGGCGGTGGATATTCCCACCGGCCTGGACTGCGACACGGGCGAGGCGCTCGGCCCGACCATTCGCGCGGCCCTGACCGTTACGATGGCGGCCCGGAAGAAGGGATTCGACTCGCCGGGTGCAAAAGACTACACCGGCGAAGTGATCGTCGCCGATATCGGGGTGCCGGCCGACCTGGGAAAGTGAGCCGCCGTCACGTCGCGACACGGATGCGGAAACAGTGGGCAAGCTGCTCGGGCAGCTTGGCCGGCAACGCGATTTCCAAGGCCCGCTGCTCCTGGGTGAATTTCAGGGGGCGTTTGAAGCCGAGCAGCGCGACCTCGAGAACTTTCCGACCCGTGGGCTTGGCGAAGGACTTGACCTTGACCTTGCCGTCGAGGGGCAACACGGGAACGGTGACGAAGACAGAGTCCTTGGCGCAGGTGAATCGCATCTCTTCCTCGCCGAACTTTTCCCACGGCCTGGTGCCGTAGATGGCCTCGCCGTTGGTGCCCAGCCATTGGCCGACCGCTTCGAGTTCCTTGATGTCGGTCAGGTCGATGTCCCCGTTGGCGTGCATGGGAACGCACAGCAGCAGGTTGCCGTTCTTGCTGACGATGTCCACCAGCTCGACGACGACGCTCTGTGCGCTGCGATAACCGCGCCAATGAACGTAGTGCCAGCCGCCCAGGTACGTGTCGGTCTGCCAGGGGTTGGGGCAAATGTCGCTGGCCCGGCTGACCTCGAAGTCCTGCACGAAGGCGCTGCGGATCCACGGGGCCAGGTTGCCGACATCCTTGAGATTGAGAACGGCCTGGAGCTTCCCGCGATTCCGGCGGAGGTTGGTGTTGTAATAGTGGGCCGCGATCTGCGGGGCCAGGTCGGGCATGCCCAGAAACGTGCCGCAATCGGCTTCGTAGCCGATCGGGTCGTCAAAATAGAGGAGATCGGGATGGTGCTGCTGAATCAGGTCGTCCACTCGCAACAGGAAGCGCTGGACGAATTCCGGGCAGGGATCGTCGGCCGTGTGCGCCGGCCCGTAAAGGTCGCGAGGGTCCAGGCCCTCCCACCAGGTTCCCTTGCCGTCGGCCTTGGTGAGCCCAGTGGCGTCGTAGGGCACGCCGGCCTTGGGGCCGTGCTTGTCGCTGCCGAAGCGAACCGGCATGAATTCCCGCCACACCCTGCCGGGCGACACGTGATACGAAACGCCAAAGTTCATTCCAACCTTGCGGGCCGCCGTGGCCCACAGGCCCACGACGTCTTTCTTGGGACCGACGCGAACGCTGTTCCACGGGCTGTGCTTGGAATCCCACGCGTCGAAGTTGTCGTGGTGGGCGGCCATCGCCACCAGGTAGCGGGCTCCGATCCGCTTGTAAAATTGCAACAGGCCGTCAGGATCCCATTTCTCGCCATGCCAGAGGTTGAGGATGTCCTTGTAGCCGAACTCCGATGGATGGCCGTAATTCGCGAGATGATGCTGGTAGGGGCCGGAGCCTTCGATGTACATGTCCCGCGCGTACCAGTCGCCGGCCTCGGGAACGCACTGGCCGCCCCAGTGCGCGAAGATGCCGAATTTCGCGTTGCGGAACCACTCGGGGCAGGAGTATCCGGCCCGGAGAGATTCCCAGTTCGGCTCGAACGGACCCTTGGCGATCTGGAATTTTTGTTTCATATTTTTCTCGTTGTTGAATTTCACGCTTCAATTGTCGCGGATTTGACCCTATACTCTTCGCTTCCGCAAGGACTATTAGAAAGGAATCAAAATGCTGGTACCGCTGAGAATTCTGTTGGATCACGCCGCGGCGAACAACTACGGCGTGGCCGCACTGAACGTCAACAACATGGAGCAAATCCAGGCGATCATGGAGGCCGCCAAGGAAACCGATTCGCCGGTGATTATCCAGGCCAGCCGAGGCGCGCGTAAGTATACCAACGACGCGTACCTGCGGCACCTGATGCTGGCGGCGGCGGAGCTGTACCCGAACATCCCGATTTGTATGCACCAGGACCACGGCAACAGCCCGGCCACCTGCAAGAGCGCGATCGACCAGGGCTTCACCAGCGTGATGATGGACGGATCGCTGTCCGACGACGGCAAGACGCCCAGCACCTACGAGTACAACGTGAAGGTCACACGCGAGGTGGTCGCGACGGCCCACGCGGTGGGCGTGTCGGTGGAAGGCGAGATCGGCGCTCTGGGCGGCATCGAGGACGGCCACGGCGCGGGACTGACCGAGGAAGAGGCCCAGAAACATTTGACGGACCCGGTGCAGGCCCAGCAGTTCGTCGGCGACACCGGCGTGGACGCGCTGGCGGTGGCCATCGGCACCAGCCACGGGGCCTACAAGTTCAAGAAGAAGCCCACCGGCGAAGTGCTCAAGATGAGCCTGATCGAGGACATTCACCGCCGCCTGCCCAACACGCACCTGGTCATGCACGGCTCCAGCTCGCTGCCGCAGTTTCTCCAGGACCTGATCAACAAATACGGCGGGAAGATGAATCCCACCTTCGGCGTGCCCATCGAGGAGATTCAGAAGGGCATCAAGCACGGCGTGAGGAAAATCAACGTGGACACGGACAACCGCATGGCGATCACCGGCGCGATCCGCAAAGTGTTCGCCGAGACGCCCGAGAAGTTCGATCCGCGCGATTACCTCGGCCCGGCCCGGGAACTGATGAAGCAGGTCTGCATGGAGCGCATGATCGCGTTCGGGCAGGCGGGCAACGCCGGAAAGATCAAGCCGGCCACGTGCAAGGAAATGGTGGCGTTCTACCAGAAGTGAATCGACCGACAGGCGTAAGTTTGAGGCCTTTCGTGGCACCCGCCATGGGTGCCACGTTTTTTCCGTGGCTGCAACTTTTTCGCGACGGCTGCGTCTAAAACGGCAGTCAGCGGAAGTCCCTTGTTCCAACGTTGAAGGGAAATACTCATGAAGAAGTCCTTGTTCGCCATTACGGTCGCTGTGGCGTCAACTCTTGCTTCGTCGCAAACGCGGGCCCAGAATTACATGCCGATGGAGGTCGTGGTCGGCAAGGCCGACTGCATCGTTGTCGGCGAGGTGACGGCCATCGGCAAACCCGTGGAGATGGAATTGGAGAGCCCGGACTTTCCGACGCCCCACAAGGGCTGGTATCACACCTATGCCGTGAAGGTGGCTCGGCAGATACTGCCGGTTCCAACGACAGTCTCGTCATTATCCACGATTCAATCGCCCACAAAGCCGCAAGTGATCGAGATCCTGACGACGTGTGCGGACCCGAACCCCAAGCCCCCGGGGAGGGTTCTGGAAGGCCCGCCGGTCAATCCGTTGAAATCCGATATCACGTTGAAAGCGGTGAACGCCCAACAAGCCGCTTACCACAGTGCGCTCGTCGGCGATTCGTACTTGATGATTCTCGACAAACTGCCTGGACGCGGGGAGTATTATCTTCCGGCCTGCTCGATGAATTTCCGCCCCGTTACCGATGCCGGCGTGAAGGAAGTCGAAAAGTTGGCGGCGGCGGGGATCGAGTCCTGGTCATGGGGCAAGGCTGTCAACGGCCTGCAGGTCGGGTTGTTTCTTTTCGATCATCACAACATCGGAGGCGGGCCAAACAGTTTTATGGAGGCTTCCATCGTTCTGCGCAACACGACGGACAAGCCCCTGGCCATCAATCTCTACGAGGACGAAATGTACCTGGAGGTTACCGCCACTGCCGGCGACGGAAAAGTCGTCCAATCGAGCTTCTACAATTGGAGAAGGCACATTCCATCGCCGTTTGACGCAGCCGTCAACACGGTCGTCATCGAGCCCAAGGGCAAACTCTTCATTGGTCCCAAGGGACGGGCGAATACGATGAAATGGGCTATGCCGCTGAATCCCGGAAAGTATGACTTCGAGGTTTCCTACACGAGCAAACGCGAAGGAAACGGCAAGGACAAGCTGAAGCTATGGACCGGAACGATCCACTCCAAGCCATTTACCTGCACCATCTATGGAAAACCGGGAGCGTAGGATATTGGCAGGCTGTTGCCTACTGGGGGCTTGGGCTGGGCCAAGCCAAAATCGGTTTACGTAAGTGCGTCAGCAGATCCACTGGGCTGTCGTCCCACGGATATTCCGCGTCGGCCAGCG
>CAZYDC010000433.1:0-4685 GCA_964646065.1 uncultured Planctomycetaceae bacterium
GTTAATAACCGGGTTCCGGGATTCGGGATCCGGGTTTCGGGAAGAAACAGCGAAGAGGGTCTTTGCAGTTTCTTCCCGATTCCCGATTCCCGAACCCCGATTCCCGCCGTTTACTTGCTGTTGTCCCAGGGCAGCGTGGTCGGCTGGGTGGTGGGGGCCTTGGGATACGTCGGGGCCTTCCAGTGGCCGGCGTCGCTGAGGTTCTGGAAGGTGCGGGCGAAGCATTCCAGTTGGTAGGCCATGTCCGGCGGGGGCGTGTCGCCCTTGGCCGCCGAATCCGCGACGGCCCGCGCGGAGGCGGCATTGCTGTCGAACGTCGTCACCGTCGCCGAGGTGTAAAAGTCGCAGCCGGACAAACAAGCCAACAGGCAGCAGCCGACAGCCAACAGGCAGAACAGGAACAAGACTCTGGGCACAACGTACACGGACAGTTTCATGCGTCGTCTCCTTGCATCAGCAGAACGTCTTTGGGAAAAGCCCCGCCGCAACACGCGGCGAGAAACAATTCCCGGAATTTCTTTGGAACTCGCAACAAAAGGACCCACCGCGGAGAACGCGGAGATCGCAATGATTTATGAAGCAATGGGTTCTGTTCTCCGCGTCCTTTGCACCACTAACGTTACAAAGCGTGATTTCTTGTAACGATCTTTTCCGAAGTCCGTTCAGTATTCGTCATTCGACATTCGTCATTTGGCTGCGGCCGAAGGCCGCGCCGAGTACTCTGCGGTTCGCTCTTTTTGTCAGGCGTTCTTACCGTTCGATCCTCGCGTGGTGGAACTCCTCAAAAAGCCGCTTGAGAACCTCGCAGGCGTCGCGCTGCGTCTGGTGGAACTGGGTGATGGCGGCCGTGTTCTGCTCGACGACCTCGGTCAGCTTGGCCAGCCGCTCCTCGTCGCGAAGGATCCGCCCGTGGGCCTCGTCCAACTGCCGCTCCCGCTGGACGCTGGAGCGGCGCTCCCAGAGCCACATGGCCCCCATCACGCCGGCGGCGCCCAGACTCGTAAAATCACTGATGTCGCCCAGAAACATTTTTCACCTCGATTCGGGAGTTGCTTTTCTTCGGACAGGGCCCAGGGCGGCTGTGCCACAGAAACAGCCACACACACAGCCGGTCAATTCGGCGGGCCGTTCAGGTCGAACTCGATCACCAGTTGCCCGGAAATGTTCACGGTCTGCGGGCCGCTGTCGGTCCGCTGCAAAAGCACGTTCTGCTGCGCGCCGTCCACCATGGCCTGCAGGGCTGACGCCAGGGCCGACCCGCTCAGTTGCGTCGGGGCGCCTTGCGAAAGGCTCATCGCGCCCACCGGCGTGGAATCGCCGGAGCCTTCTCCGCCGGGTGAGCCCCAGGCCAGGCCGGCGTTTGTCCGGTATTTGTTCCACGACGGAAGGTCGTAGACGAAATCGATGGGCCGAAGGCATTGGCTGACCTGGGCCAGGCACGACTGGTCGGCGGTGATCTCCAGGTAGCTGGACGACCGCACAGTCACGTTGGCCAGGCCCATCGGCGGCGACCCGGGACTGCACATCAACGCGAAACCGACCGTGCGAAGCTCGGTCGTGCCGGTGTTGCCGATCGACCCGCCGAACCACGGCGTGTCCGGAAGCCCGGAAAACAGGCCGCCGGAAAAATAGATCGGCAGGACCCATCGGCCGCGGGAAAGCCATTCGAGCGACTGGCGAAGCTCGTTCCAATGCACGGCCCGGATGGCCGTGCGGCCGGCCACCAGGCCGGGGTCGGTCCAATCGCCGGTTCCGTTGAGCTTTTCAAAAAGGCTCACCTGTCCGGCCGCCGGGTTGGTCCCGACGATGACCGTGTTCTCGTCGCCGCCGGCCTGCGGCCAAAGCCACTGCATCGCGGTGGGCGTGGGGGGGCAGCCCGGCGTCGTTTGGACGGGCGGCGAGACCAGGATGTTGCCGGCGTTGTTGCGAAAATCCTCGAAGGGCGGTGGAAAGGCGCCGTGCAGCAGCGTGCGGCAGACCGGAAGGCCCGCCGCGACGGCGCCGGAGTAATCCTGCGGCAACTGATAGGTCAGCGCCAGGCGGCGGTCGATGGCCGCCGCGATCTGGGCCGCGTCGCAGGCGCGGATGCGGGTCGCTCCTGCCTGCACGCGGCCCTGCGAGTTGCCATTGGTCCAATTCGGTTGGTAGGTCATGGGTTAGTCCAGGTATTTGGCGTACTCCGGATGATCGAACACGTACTGCTGGGCCGAACCGCCTTGCTGGTCGGCGATGGCCGTCACCAGCACGATGGTGCCGGCGTCCACGGCCGCTCCGGGCCCCAGCGAAAGCTCCGCCAGGTTTCGCCCGGCGACGCTCATGCCGCCGGGTTTGTCGGCCATGCCGGTGGCGCCTTCGGATACCTGCTCCACCAGGCGGTACATCGCGCCGCCCAGCGAGCCGGCCACCCTGGCCGCGAAACTCAGCGAGGAGGCTGTGGCGGAGGGGCGAACGTAGATGATCCAGAAGCCTTCGACGTCGATGGCGACGGCCTCGGTCCCCGCCGGCAGCACGCCGTCGGAGTCGGCCGGCTCGGCCAGGTTGGTCACGGTGATTGGATCCGCCCCGGCCAGGCGCGTGGCGTGGTCCGGGCCAAACTCCACGGGGTCGGCCTGGTAGCGGTTGCCACCCGACAACCCCGAGATTTGAACCAACTGCACGCCCATCGACGAGCCCACCTGGGCCAGACGAAACAGCGAATCGTGAACGGGAATCTTGGTGCTCATTATCCCTGTACCTCCAGAAGGGTGCTTTGTTTGAGGAAGTCATGCCGAACCGCCGCCACCGCCGGGCTGGAGTCGTTGGCCTGGAGGTCCAGGTCCCTGCCGTCGATGCGTTCGACGGCGTCGCCGACCTGGAAGCCCGTGTCGATCCAGCCCAGTTCCAGCCTGGCCCGCACGCACTGCGCAAACGACTGCTGGCACCGGGCCGCCGAGCGCGTCAGCAGATCCGTGTCGTCCCGCTCGGCGGGCGGACCCAGTTCCGAATCGCGATAGAAGACGCTGCCGGCGCACACTTTTCGCCAGGCGGCCCGCGCCGAAAGGTCCAGAACCTCCATTCCGCAGCCGGGGTCGCCGTTGGCGAGGACCTGGATTCTCTGGTCGGCCTCGACGGTCGCGGTCACGCGGACCTGCGCCGCGCCTTGCGAGACCGCCTGGAAATATTCGCCGCCCAGCGCGTCCTCGCCGAAGTAGATGGCGCACTCGTCGCGGCTGACCCACACCGAACCGCGCCACTGCCGCCAGGGCTTGGTGGAATCGGTCTGCACCTCGACCACCACGCCCAGGCTCTGCTGGTTGGGGTTGGTGGACAGGCAGGGCAGCAATTGCCGCGGCGTCAGCAGGCAAAAATCGGCGTCGCTGATGGCGGCGAAGTTGTAGGTCGCCAGGTTCCAGGGCGGCGCGGAATACCATCCGTGTTCGTTGAGGACCCACTTGCGGTACACGTCGCAGCGCGGCTCCCAATCGCTCGACATGCTGCGGACGAAGTCGCGCCAGCGGGTGGTTTCCAGCGAGCGGTCCCAGCCGGGCAGCAGCGTGAAGGTGGACTCGTATCGCTTGGCCTGGCCGACGGCCAGGACGGTCTTGCGCCAGGGGCGGCGAAGGAGGGTCACGTCGGCGCGGCAGAGGTTGCTGGCGGCGGGCGAGAACGGCGAGCCGGCCTTCTGAAGCTGGACCTCCGTTGGCCGGCCCGCGAGGCCGGGCCGATAGACGATCAGCCCCAGGCCCTGGCCGGCCGCCCGCACGGCCAGTCCTCCGCGTTTGGCGATGCGGACCAGGGCGTCCAGCACCGTCATGCCCGCGATGTTCAATTCGCCCAGGTCGATGTAGCCCGCGAGCGAATTGAGTTCGTCCAGGCCTTGCGTCTGCACGTCGGCGGGCACGGCGGTGGCCAGCAGATAGCCCAGGGCATCGGCGACGGTCCACGGCCGCGAGGTGGCCGCGGCGCTGAAGACGCAGGCTTGGCGAGAACCGACCGTTACCGGCCCCGACGAGCACATGCCGGTGAGACGCTTGTTGAAGGGGATTTCGGCGCCCGGAAGCGTCACCGGCCCGTCGTCCCCGAGCTGGACGAAACTGCCCAGGATCGGGCGAAGGATGTCCGTCAACTCGTGGACGGCCACCGCGCCGAGGTTTTCGCCTTGCTCCTGGGCCTGGCTGTGTAGAGCGCTGACCACGCCGCGAAACTCGCCGCCGTTGGGGGCCGTGACAAGCACGTTCGAGCCGACGGGCACGAGGTCCGGCAGGTCTTCCATGCGGACGGCCTGGCCTTGGGCGTCGTGAAGCAGCTCCATCTCGACGCGGCCGAAATCCGGCGCCTCCGCCTGTTCCCAGAGCGTCACGGCCAGGTCGCGCCGCCTCTGGCCGTCCACGTAAATCAGGGGCACGCAGCAGGCGGCCGCGGCGCTGGGGCTTGGGGATTGAACGTTTGTGGTATCCATTGGGTTCCTCAAAGTATGACGGGCGATTGCAATGGTGCTGATGACGGCACGGAAACGAAGGCCAACGGGCCGGCAAGGTTAGCCGACATCGGCCGAACGCCCAGCACGGTGGGCCGCACGGCCGGAGCGAGCGTGCAGGAGTACTCCGTCTGTCCGGACGCCGCCGGGACCGTCGCGACGGGATGTTGCGGGTCCAGGGTTCCGTTGCCGGCGTCGGCGAGGATGTCAAAGCCGGTCGGCTGGGCGT
>CAZYDC010000434.1:0-4675 GCA_964646065.1 uncultured Planctomycetaceae bacterium
ACCGTCGTCGGCCGCCCCGAGGCATACCGAACCGTCACGGGCAGGAAGTCCGGCGTTTGGGCCCGCTCAAACAGAATGACTTTTCCGCCGGCCCGCACGAAGGACGCGAGCGTCTCCCGCCACGTGCCCTTGACCGGAAGATCGGCCTTCTTTCCGATCATCAGCGCCTTGCCTGACAGTTTGGACAAGTCGTCCAGCGGCTGGAACTTTATGCCCAGTTTCTTGAGTGCGTCGGCCGTCGCGCCGGCGGGGTCATAAACGGCCAGGTCCAGTCCGGCCGGCGTCTGGAAGGTCGCCGGGGGGCAAATCCGCCACGGGCGCTCTTCCGTGCGCAGCACCTTCTCGCCGTCCAGCAGTTCCACCCGCCACGTCGCGTCCAGCGGCTCCGTCACCGCCGGAAGTTTCACGTCCACGGAATGGCGCTTCAGCTCCGCCGGTTGCAGATCGAACGTCTTCGACTCGCCGTTGACCGCGGGGCTTCCGTCTTTGCCCAGCAGGCTCCATCGCACGGTCAGCTTGGCCGCATAGGTCATGTCATTGTGGATGTTGATGCCGCGAGTCAACGTCCGCCCGCCGTAGAACTCGGTGGTCTCCTCTTTCAGGATGATCGTCTGCCGAGGCGCCGAGGCCTTGGGCGTCAGGTACGTGTTGATGTTCGCGCTTTCGGCGTCGCGCGAACCGTTGAGGAAGAATTGCGAACTTTCGATCCAGCCCCGGATCAGGTAATTGCCGCCCATGTAGGCCTTGTCGCCCAGCAGGATCGTCGCCAGGTAAGGCTGGAGCGGGCACGGCCAGAAGTACTCGCCGATGTTGATCGGCTTCTTGCCGAGGATGATCGGCCCGAACTGGTAGTCCTGGGCGACGGTTTTTCCGTCCCAAGGTCCCCACCAGGCGCCGTTGGGCACGTCGCAGTACATGATGACGTCGCGCGGATAATGCAGCGAGTGCTGCTCCCAGCGGCCGAACAGGTCGCCGTCGGCCTCCCAGCAGATCGGGCGCCGCATCAGGTCGAACTCCCGCATGGCCTTGGCGATCTTGATCTGCCAGTCGTTGACGTAATTTTTGAAGGTCTCGCCCCGGTAGATGCAGCCCCACATGTTCTCGTTTCCGCCGCTCCAGAGCGTGATGGACGGATGGTTCTTGTGGGCGTTCAGGCGGCGCAGATCGGCCTGCAGCGAGGCTTCCCAGATCGCCTTGTTGCTCATCTCGTAGAAGAAAAATCCGACGTCGCCTTCCATCTGGCTCATCACTCCGGTTTCGTCGGCGATGTCGGCGGCCTCTTCCTTTTCCCGCATCAGGTGCGTGCGGGCCAGGTAGATCCCGCGGGTCCGAATGGCGTCCGTCTGCGCGTCCCAGTACGCCTGCGCTCGCTTGGCGGGCTCCCAGTTCGAATCGGCGTTCCAGGCGCCGATGCCGCCGGTGGCGCATCCGTTGGTCTTGCTCCGCACGCCGTTGAGCATGAAACTGTAACCCTCGATCCACATCTCGCGGAACCCGAATCGCTGCCAGTGCCGGTCCGAGGCGCCTTGCGCCGGCTGCACGTCCGTCCGAAGCGCGTAGAGGTGCGGATCGTCCGGCCACCAGTACTTGGCGTTGTCCCACGCGGATTCAAACCAAACCTCGGCCGTCGCGTTGGCGCCGAGCGTCACCTTCTTGGGCTCCAGCGCCAGCTTGACTTCCTGCCCCTCGTCCATGACTCGCGGCGTGACCAGCACGTCCTGGGCCTGGCCGGTCGTGTTGATCAATCGATACTTGAGCTTGAATTTTTTCTCGCGCACGCTGGTCACGACGAACACGTCGTCCACCGAAACGGCCGGCCGGGCTTCCAACCACACCGAAGCGCCGATCCCGATCAGCTCTTCGGCGCCGAAGGCCGTCAGGTCGTTCATGTCGTGGCAGACGACCATCGGCTCGCCCTTTTTCGCCCGCTCGACGTTCTTGGGCGAGTAGGCCAGCCAATCGCGCACGGCCACGAGCAGTTCGTTCTTCTCGCCCGGCTTGTACCCGGCCGTGACGTCCACCTCGAAGGGCGTGCTGCCGTGGATTTCATGCCCCATCCGCTTGCCGTTGAGATAGAACCAGCCCTCCGTGAGCACCTGATTGCACTTGAGGATCACTCGCTCGCCCTTGACCGCCGGGGCCGTGAACTGCTTGCGATACCACGCGCAATGATGGTCCTTGCCGCGGATCTCCTTGTTGCCTTCCTTCTTGATCTCGGCGTTGGGCTGCACCGAAGGCACGATGGTGTCGGTCCAGGCGGCGCCCGCCGGCGGGGCGTCGCCCGGTTCCACGCCGTCGACATAGCACATCTGCCAGTCCTTGCCGTTGAGGCTGGTGCTGGGCCGCGGGCCTTCGGTTCGGTCCTGCGCGTAATACTTCGCCAGCCGCACGTCCGGATACACGTCCGGCGCCTCGGCTACGAAGGTGAAGCGGTCCCGCCCGGTCAGCCCGGGCGCGAACTCGTAGGTCTTGGTGATCGTCTGCCCCGGATCGAGCGTCAGCGTTTCGTCCTTGATCGGCATCAAGGGGGCCATGAGGTAGTCTCGGGCCTCGACCTTCAGATGGAAGGTCCTGGGCAACACGCCCGGGTTGTGCAGGGTGCAGCCCTGGGTGATCTTCGTGGGGGTTTGCACGGGCTCGGCCAGTTCGGCGTTGAGCCAAAGCGTCCTGGGTTTGCCGAAATCCGGCAGCCACAGCTCGGCGACGGACCCGGCGGGCTTGCCCTTGTAAAGGCGAATCGCCCCCACGATCGTCCCGCCGCCGTCGGCCAGCGCCACCACCCGCACGATGTCGCCGGGCTTGATGTGCAGGGGCTTGTCCACCCGCATTTCGGCCTGGTATGAACCGTCGGCCGCCTTCTGGGGGCGCCGCGGTTCGGTGTGGCTGTTCCACAGAACGCGGGTGTCGTTGAGGTACAGGCCCAACATGCCCGAGAGTCCCTCATCCATGGAGAAGTAGCCCCAGGGCGCGATCATGCGCTGGCCGAGGTAGTAGTCGCCCTCGGGAACGTCCTTGCAGGAAAAACGCAGCTCGGTGCGGAATTTCGGCGAGCCCGAAAGGTCCGCGCCGTCGAGTCCGGGCCCGAAGGTGTCCTTATGCACCTGCGGGGCGGCGTTCTGCCCGTCCCGCACCAGGACCGCGCCATCGAGTTTCAATTGCAGCGGAGCGTCCGCGGCCCAGATCGCCTGCCCCGCGCAACACAAAGCCACGACCGCCAGACACAAACGCGCATTGCCGAATCTCGCTGTCATCCTGTGCTCCTGATTTTTGAGGAATCGGGACTGTCCCGGTGACAATATGAACTGACATTTTCAATCTGGCCGCTCGCTGACGCCGCCAACAGCTTTCATGATTTTACATCTCTTGGGCGTTCCGGCAAGACAATCCTCCAAGCAGGGCGATCGCATTCTTGTGGCACGGGTCGCGGTATGCACGCAAAACAGCAAGCTCTGATTATGGTCGTGCGCAAGAACAAGCTCTGCAAGCGCGACCAGACGCGGGTTTGAGCTTGCTGTTTGGCGTGGAGGGCCACGTGCTTCCGACAGGGTATTCGAGGGTCGAATGCGGCTTGGGCAAGCCCCTCCGTCACGGGCGGCCACCCTCGGGCATTTGATATTATTCCTTGCGGCCGCCGGGATAAAGGAGGAAAATCCTGATTGCCCCGAAACCTCCGACGCGGTAATGTTCTACGCAACCTCCATTGAAAAGGATCACCCGTGAACATCAGGCAGACCTATCTGGACAACGAATTTCGTCAGATCTTCCGCAACCTTGGGAACCCCGAGCGCACCTCGAAGCTGCAGCCCGAGACGTGGGTGAAGTACGCCAAGAAGTGCGGCGCGACCACCATGTTCATGGACTTCCGCTCGCAGTTCTACGCGAACCATGAATCCGAGTTTATCCCCAAGGACCCGGTGCTGGGCGGCCGCGATCTGTGCCGGGAATTCGCCGACGCCTGCCGCAAGCACGGCATGAAGTGTTGCGCATACATTCCGCCCTGCACCATCGAGAGCCTGGAGCACGGGCACGACGACTGGCAGCAGCGCACGCCCGACGGCCAGAAGGAGGCCCGCAACTGGGGCTTCTGGCGGACGATCTTCTGCTACAACACCGGGTTTCGGGATCTCTTCGCCGGCCACCTGGCCGAGGTGGCCCGCAAGTACAAGGTTCACGGATTCTACATCGACGGCGTGATCTACGGTTTCGGCGCCTGCTACTGCGAGACCTGCAAGTCCAAGTTCCGCGAGGAGACCGGGCAGGAAATGCCGACCGAACCGAAGTGGGATTCGCCGCTGTGGCACACGTACATCCAGTGGCGATACCGCCAGGTCGCCCAGATCGGCAAGCTCATCGGCGAGGCGGTGCATAAGGTCGATCCGAAGATCGCGGTGATCTGGAACTGCACCTACTACAATACAGGCTGGTACGCCGGGGCCACTCCCGCGCAGGCGGAATGGTTGGATTTCGCGGGCGTCGAGCGATTGCCCACCGGGCACTGGGGCGGGTACCCCGGCTACACCTACACCGAGGAGCTGGCCTGGGACATTTCCCTGAACCGGGCCCTGCGGTTCGGGCAGTGGTCGCAGCATTACTCGTATTTTCCGCCGGTCATGCGGCGGGCGGAAATTTTTCTTACGGCCAATACGGCCGCCGCGTTCGGCGCCCAGGGCTGCCC
>CAZYDC010000435.1:0-4657 GCA_964646065.1 uncultured Planctomycetaceae bacterium
GGATTCATTAGGCGTGCGACGGTTGGAGTATGACGACACCTTGGTCGAGAAGGCCAGGCAACTCGGTCTCAAAATACGCGCGTCCCTGTCCAAAGCTCAGTAGAGCCCGGAAATGTTGGCAGAGCGAACGTATCCTGCCCGCTCTACCAGAGGGGGGGCCGGTGGCATGTTTCCAAGATCCCCTGATGGGTGCCATGCTTTTGGAGACGGAAGTATGGCACCCGTCGGTCGGTGGTATCGTCCACCGGGCCTACGCCGGTTGTAGTTCGTCGGCGGGAATCGTTGGGTTGTCCGAAGGGCAATCCATCGCGGCGGCATTCGCCTTGAGGCGGTAAGAATTTCGCGGGCCTTGATCGTGAGCAACCAGCAGTAAGGCCATGACGGATACGCTTTTCACCCGGCCGGCGTCAGATTGGGACTCCACAATTAATCCGTCCAGGCCGAATTTCTTGATGATCGCGGCAATGCCCTTGATCTGAAATCCGATGGTGCGGTCGTCCACGGCCGACCGGTAGATGGTAAGAACCTCGTCGATCCTGTCGGCCACGATGGCTTCATCAGCCATTTGAAAGACGACGCAATCGCCCGCCGGGTGTTTCGAGGGGCACATCCTACGCTACCTCGCTGTTACGCCCTTCGCTCTACGCCTTCCAACTCGCTCGCCGCCGGCTCGCGGCTAAACTTGACCTTCCGCTCTTCGCTGTTACGCCCCACGCCCCACGCGCCACGCTCTACGTCTCCTTGGGCGGCGTCAGGGCGTTGCACTGGGCGACGAGGATTCGCATGTCCATCGGCAGGCCGAAGTCGGAATGGTCGAGGTATTCGCTGGCGCCGCCGGCGGCGCGGCCTAGAGCGAAGGCGACCACCGGGATTTTTTTGGCGCGGTCGATGGTCATTCGCTTGTCGCACAGGAGCGGCCAGCAGATTCCCAGCCAGGTACATGCGATGGCCGCGTCCACGTTGACGGCCAGCACGTTTCGCGTGATGCCCGCCTGCCGCATCGCTCCGGCCAGGTGGTGGTAAAAGTGGAAGAACGCGTGATAAATGCCCTTTTTCTCGAGGTAATGCCAGATCACCCGCTCGCGCGGATCGTAGTTCACTTCCTCGTTGCGGTAGACCGGGTGGCCCATGCAGGGCACGCGCTGGAAAGGCACGTCCTGCTCAACCGACGCGAGCTTCTGCTTGAGCAGCTTGTCGGCGACCGCCTTGGCCGTGTCCTCCACGAACGCGGCGCACGACGCGTCGTACGGGTCCACAAGCCGCGTGTTGGCGAACGCGTCCACCATGAACACGACCGCCTGCTGACCGTTGCCGCCGTGGACCGTGCCCACGGCCGCCAGCGTGGCGATCATGGCCGTGTGCGGATCGTTGCCCGCGGCGGCCGACAGCTTGGCCGCCTGCGCCGAAATCGTGCCCGGGCCGTTCGTGTACGAGGCGATCAGCGACTGCTCGACCAGTTCGGCCTCGAACGGGTGCGTGGGCGGATACCCCGTCCAACCCAGGATCAGCGAATACGCGAAGGATTCGGCCTCCATCATCTTAATAAGGTTGTGGCCGTAAATCCTCGGGGTCGCGCCGTCGTTGGAGGACGCGTGGCTGGCGTTTCTCATGTCGCGCCTAGTGGCGAGGCGGCCGAACTGAGTCTTGTGGAATTCCAGGATCTGTTCGCGGTAAGGCGAGGGGATGTTCCCATCGCCCAGCATCAGGTCCGGCGGCAGCCGCGTGCCCAGCGCGCCCATGTTCTTGAGCCACGGGTTGAGTCGAAGCTGCGTGAACTGCCGGCTGTCGCGCTCGATGCCCAGGCTGTCGTACAGCGCCTGGGCGGCCGAGGGCAGGTCGTGCAGCGTCCCAATCCGCAGCCCTCGCGCGGGCCGGCGGCCATTCTTGAAGGTCGTGCCCGGGCGGAACGGATCGACGCCCATGTACTTGTCGAACAGGGCCATCTTGTCCCTCGCGCTGGTGCCGGGGCCTTCGACGACGGCGCCCGCGTGACCCAGCGAAAGGTTCCGCTCGTCGGCAGCGATCCCGCCGACGTACACGATCAGCGGTTTGGCGAAATGCGTCTGCTCCATCCACTCGACGGCGATCTGCTCGTACAATCCGCCCGGTTCGACGTACAGGATCAGGACCTTCGTTTCGGGGTCAGAGGCGGAAAGCTCCAGCAGGTCGCGCAGCGGTTTGAGGATCAACTGGTCCTTGCCGGTCGAGATTCCCATTCGCACGCCGATGCCGGCCGATTGCAGGTACGAGGCCATCGTGTTGACCATGTTCCCGCTGTTGGACAAGATCGTCGCGCCGCCGGGATGGAAGCCTTCCTCCGGATGGTCGCCGCCGACGGCCCCGATCCGCACGTGGTCCGTCACGTTGATCACGCCCAGCGTGTTGCAGCCGATCACGTCGATGCCTTGATCCTGGCAGAGATTGTGGATCTTGGCGGACACCTCGACGGCCACGTGTTCGGTGATGATGTAAAAAGTCTGGACCTCGCTGGGCGTGACGGACAGGACGTTCTTGATCTCGCCGTAGACCGCCTCAGGCGGGGAATAGATGGTGATCTTATTGGGGTGCCGCTCGCGCGGCAGGCCGGCGAGCATTTCGGCGTAGTCGGAAAACACCGGGATTTCCGGCCGCTGGTCCACGACGATCTTGTCGCCGCCTCGGCCCAGCGCCCACCCGCCCACGATGTTGCCCGCGTAGCGCTGCGTGACCTCGCAGACCGTGCTGGCCTCGCGCCCCGTGATGTTGGACACGGCGACGCGGTCGTTCTTGCTTAGCAGGTCGGTCAGTGTTTTGGCTGGCATGTTGCTCCTCTAGGCCGGGGACCGGTTACCGGATACCGGAAACCGTGACGGCGAAGAAATACGCTCTTACGGTATCCGGTCTGCGGTCTCCGGTCCTTTGTGCGTGGACAAATACTTGTACAACTCCGCCGCGTACTGCGCGACCACCGTAATGGGCGTGTCGTGGCCGAAGATGGTGTAGGGCCACTTGAGTTCCTCCAGCGTTCGTTGGAGGGTCAGCAGGCCGGCCACCAGTCGCGGCCCGCCGCGTCCGACGATCACCGGCAGGGGCATGCCTTTTCGCAGCGGGGCGGCCTCGGCCAGGGCGTCGGCGATGGCCTGGAACGTCACGTCGATCCGCGTGTTGTTGGCCTTGCCGCCCAGAATCAGCAGCACGCCCGCGGCGGCCAGCTTGTGCTTGAAGCAGATCGCGGCCGTGCCCTTCATCCGCTCGTAGGGCGGGTTTCCGCCGAAGTCCGACAGGAACATCGGGTCGCCGCCGTTGTGCATGAGCGTCTCGATGATGATCGTCGAGGCCCCGCCGCCGAACAGCACCGGCAGCACCCCGCGGCCGCCCAGGTCGCTCACGTGCGCCTGGCCCTGATAGGACTGTGCGTTCCAGCGGTTCATCTCTTCCTGGAAGTCCGACACGTTTTCGGGATACTCCGGCCACTCGAACCCCAGGTCGCGCTGCTTGAAGTTGGCCTCGTCGAAGACGGCCTTGAAGTCGCAGGCGATGGGTTTTCCGCCCGGTCCGATGCGCCAGGGGTTGACCTCGCACATCCTCATGCCGCTGGTGATGAACATGTCCCAGAGGTTCACCATCGCCCGCGCCATCGGGCTGATCAGCTTTTTGGGGCAATCCAATTCCTCGAGCATCTGCCCGGCCTGGTAGGCGTCCAGACCTTTGTACACGTCCACGGGAAAAGTCTTCTTGTCGGCCTCGGGGATCGACTCGACATCCGCGCCGCCCTTGAGCGAGATCGTGCAGGCCGGGCCCAGGAATCGCGAATCGTAGGTGAAGGCCGTGTAGACCTCGCGCTCGCTGGCGATGAACTGCACCATGTAGCTGGTGCGGGCCAGGCGGCCCTTGAATTCCGCCGCGGAAAGTTTTTTCAACGCCTGCACGGCCTCCTGGATGGACTGCACTTTCTTGACCGCTCCGGCCTTGCCGCGCCCGCCGGCCAGGATGTCCGGTTTGACGATGCCCGCGCCCCACTTGGCCAGGGCGTCCTGCACCTCCTTGCGCTGGGCGGGCCATTCCACAAATTCCGGGACCGGCACCGCGAAGCGGGGGGCCAGTTGTTTCAGGAACGTCAATTCGCCGATTTCGTGTTTCATAGTGGTCTTTTCTTTATCGGCATTTCGGGCAAGGTTTCAAAACCAGCTTTTAGCAAAACTTATCGCATTTATTCAGCTTATTATAGTCTCCTATAGTTGTCGAGACCCGCTTGGCAGCGATGGAGGAATGCACAACCACCGACCACGATCTCTGCTAATCCGGGGGAGGATTTTAGGGATGAAAGAAAAAAAAGACGCCGCTTGCCGAGCGGCGTCAACGTCCGTCTGGGGTTTTTACCAAGCCCATGATGTAACCCATCATTTGAATTATCGGCACTGACGTCTCAATTGTCAAATAATAATTCCAAAAAAATTCCGAAGCAATCAGCGAAAATATCGGTGCGGCGGGCGGGGATCGAACCCGCACGATAGGTTACATCATAGGCTTGGCAAGCCTACGCGTCTGCCAATTCCGCCACCGCCGCACCCAAACAGCCGGGGGCCGCGTCTTCTTACCGGACTGGCAATGCAATCCATTTTAGCCTCCTCGCTATTTGGTGTGGGTAACATAGCCCATGTCCGGTAGTTTGAAATCC
>CAZYDC010000436.1:0-4648 GCA_964646065.1 uncultured Planctomycetaceae bacterium
ATCGACGGCCTGTTGCACGTCAGCGACCTGTCTTGGACCCGCAAGGTCGGACACCCCTCCGAGATGCTCAAGAAGGGGCAGGAAGTTCAGTGCGTGGTGCTGGCCGTGGACGAGGAAAAAATGCGCGTCGCCCTGGGCCTCAAGCAATTGACCGAAGACCCCTGGCTCCGCCAGATTCCCGACCATTACATGCCCGGCCAGATCGTGCGGGGCAAGGTCACCAAGCTCACCAATTTCGGCGTGTTCGTCGAGTTGGAAGAGGAACTCGAAGGCCTGCTGCACGTCTCCGAGATGGCCGACCACAAGGTCGAGAACCCGCAGGACATCGTCAAGGTCGGCGACGAGGTCGAGGTGAAGATCCTTCGCGTGGACACCGACGAGCGCAAGATCGGCCTGAGCCTGAAGCGAGCCCAGTGGGCCGCCGAGGACCAGGGCGGTGGCGGCGAGACGGGCGGCGGAGGCGAAGGACCGGTCAAGCGCCGTGGCGGACTGGAAAGCGAAGGCGGTCTGGGCGACCTGACGTTCATCCCCACCGCCAATCAGCCTCCGGCCAAGACCCAAGACGAGGCGAAGGAATAATCGCCTGTACGATCGCGTGGTTCACAGCAATGATTTGAATGGATGCAGCCGCGGAAATTGACATGGTTCTTCCGGGCTGCCTGAAACGACGCCAAACGGCAAGCCGATCCTAACGATGGCTTGCCGTTTGGCATCTTTTGTCATAGGTTCTGTTTTGTGATCGGAGCTTGTCTATGGTTATCATCATGCAGCCGGGCGCCGGCGATGCGGAAGTCCACGGCGTGGTCGAGCGAATTCAGAGCTACGGCATGGATGCCCACATCAGCCGCGGCAAGGAGCGCACCATCATCGGCCTCATCGGCGATGAGCGCGAGATCGACTTCGACTCCATCGCAGCCTTGCCGGGCGTCGAGCGGGCCATACCGATTCTCAAGCCCTACAAGTTCGTCAGCCGCAACGTCCACCCCGCCGACACCATCATCGACGTTGGCGGCGTGAAGATCGGGCGAGAACTGGCCTTCATGGCCGGGCCCTGCTCGGTCGAGGAAGAGGACACCACGCTCCGGATCGCCCAGGCCGTCAAAGACGCCGGGGCGCAGTTTTTTCGCGGCGGCGCCTTCAAGCCTCGGACCAGCGTCTGGTCTTTCCAGGGCCTTCGCGAAAAGGGCCTGGAAATCCTTTCCAAGGTCCGGGCGGCCACGGGAATGCCTATCGTCACCGAGATCATGGACGCCTCCGACATTGCGATCGTCGGCGAGCATACGGACATCTACCAGGTCGGCATGCGCAACATGCGGAACTATACGCTGCTGGTCGAGCTGGGCAAAGTCCGCAAGCCCGTGCTGCTCAAGCGAGGCGACAGCTCCAATCTCGAGGAGTGGCTGGCGGCGGCGGATTACATCGTGCGCGGCGGAAACGAGAGCGTGATCCTCTGCGAACGAGGCATCCGGACCTTCGAGAATTACACCCGCAACACGCTGGACCTCAACGCCGTCTGCGGGGCCAAGAACGAGTGCTGCCTTCCGGTGTTCGTCGATCCCAGCCACGGCACCGGGCGAAGCGAGATGGTGCTTCCGATGTCCAAAGCCGCCATCGCCTGCGGGGCCGACGGATTGCTTCTGGAAGTCCACGTGGACCCCAAGAAAGCCTGGTCAGACGGAAAGCAGACCATCACACCCGAAGCTCTCAAAGAACTGATCGTGCAGTGCCGGCGGATGCGCCAGGCGACCTGAGGCGGAGCATAGCCCACGCGGCTGATTCTACGACCCCAGCCCCATCAGGAAAGTCACCGTCATCACGGCGTTGAACATGGAGTGAATGAGGATGGACGGGACGAGCCGGCCGCAACGTTCGTAGCTGTAGCCCAGCACGATCGCCAGGGGCAGCAGAGGCACCAGGTCGTGCGGGACCGACCAATGCGCCAGGACGAACAGGGCGCTGCTGATCGCGACGGCAGGCCAGGCGGCGACGCGGTAAGACCGCAGCATCGACTGGAGAATGCCGCGGAACATCAGCTCCTCGGCCAAGGGAGCCAGGATGACGACCCCGAACATCGTCGCGACCTTGCCGCCCCAACCGAAACCTTCGAGGTAATCGAAGACCGGGTTGCTCTTTATCTCCTGTCCCATTCCATGCATCACCCATGAGGACGCCCAGGACAGAGTCCAGATCACCGGCATCAGGGCCAGCACGGCCAGCACGGCCCAGACAACGTCCCGCACCGGATGCCGCAGATTCAGGCCCAACCCGTTGCGAAGGCCAAAAACAAAAGTCCACTTGGCCACCACAAGGCAGACCCCAATCATCGTCACCTGCTGCAACACAAGAGCGGCCAACTTGGTCGACGCCGGCATGGGGATCTTGAGGTAATGCTCATAATAAAGGCTCATCAGGCATCCAGGAAGTATGAGAACCAGGTACACCAGGGCGAAATGCGGCACCTGAAGACGGTTGGGCCTGCCGGGGGCGCGGGCCAGGCTGAGTCGCTGGGGTTTTGTGCAGATCAAGAAACCCCAGATGCCCATGACGATCAGCCCGACAGCCAGGAGGTGAACCGAAACGCCTTCGTCCCGCCGGCTCGCCTGGTTGGCCTCGGCCAGACGGGTCGTGGCTTGCGTGGTGGTCGCCCGCGTGGTTGTGGCCGGTCTGGCGGCAAAAGGCATGGCGCCCGCCAGAGTGGAGGGTTGTGCGGCGACCGCCATGGCCGAGCCCGTCAGCAGCCATGCGGTTAAAGCGTATGCGGCGTATGATTTCATGGGTGGACCGCATGAATATAAGGCTCAAGGCTACAAGCTGAAAGCTAAAAGCTGAAAGTTAAAAGCCAAGGCTTGTCGGATTCATCTCTTAAATTTTTCTCCCGCTTGGTGTACAATTCTTTTCTATGGCCGAGATCCGAAACAATCCCCATCGCCGGTTGTACACCACGCTGATCCCGTTGGCGCTGGCGGCGGCGATCCTTGCCGTTGCGGTGGGCGTTATCCTCCGATGGGGGGCGGGCTACGGGAGTGTCCCGACGAACGGGGCCGGTGACGAACCGACCTGGGCCCAAAGAGTTCGCCAAGCCGCCCTCCTGAGCATGAGGGAACGCAAGTACGACGACGCCATCCGTCTGATGGTGACCTACATCGCCAAGGCCCCCGACGACGTGGAAATTCGGCCGCTGCTGGCGAGGGCCTATATGGCCAAAGGCGATAACACCAAGGCCGAGATCATCGTGGATCAGGCGATTCAGCTTTCCCCGCACATCGCCCAAGTGCTCTGGCTCAAAGGCGAGTTACGCCGCCTCCGCGCGGACGGCAACTACATGAACTCGTTCCGGGCGGCGGTCGAACAATCGGCCGACGTCACGCCGGATTATTGGGCGATGTTCGGGCGCGAACTTCTGGCCGTCAACCAGACCCCCGAGGCGGCCAAGTGGCTGCAGCGGGCATTCGACAACGGCGTCAAGGACGGTCCCACGCTCGCTGCGCTGGGTGAGGCGAAGTTGTCGGGCAAGGAATACGCCCAGGCCCGCGAAAAGCTGGAAATGGCCTCGGTCAAGTTGCCCAATGACCCGCACGTCTCGCTGTTGCTGGCAACGGCCTGCCGCAACCTCAACGATCTGAAGACGGCGGCCGATATAGTCACAACGACGCTCCGGTCGCATCCGAGCCCGGAACTGTACATGGAATTGGGCGAAATACGCCTGCTCCAGAAGCGCCCGCTCGAGGCGGCGGAGGCGTTCGTGGAGGCGACGCATTTCTCGAAATTTGAACAGCGCGCCCAAGCCGCCCGGAAAGCGGCGGAGATTTACTATAAACATGACCTGTACATGGACAAAGCCGTCGAGATGATCAAGATCGCGGCCGACCTCCGCCCGTTCGACGTGGAGATACAACAGTTGCGAGCGAAGATTCTTCATGCGGCCAGTCGGCCACAGAACCCGTAGCCTGGCCGTCTTGGCCATGAGTCGCATGGGCCGCTTGCCCGCACGGTCGGGGTGCTCATGGGCAAGATGCCCGTGCCACAATCGGGCTTCAATTCGCATACAGGTGGGACTTCCTGTATTCCTCGATATTCACGCCGCAATTGGGGCACGTGTAGGTGTCGATTTGCGGGTCCATGTCCGTGAAGTTATGCGTCTTGTCCCACTCGGTAACGTAATACTGTTTGCACTTGGGACACATTCTTTCGCGGATCAGGGCCGGCTTGCCGCAGACCGGACAAATGCCGCGATCCAGGTGCGAGGGCCCCGTCGAGGGGGTTGCCGACGGGCGCGCCCCAGGGGTTCCGGGGGCACTTTGGCTGCCAAGACTTTGCCCGACGGGAATGACGACCTCTTTATTGCAGTTCAGGCAGAACATGTGGTATTCCGTGGGAAGATTCAAAACGGCGCGATGGGGCATGAACAAGTACCAGAAGGTGAAGCCCAGCGAGCCGACGACGAGCAAAACCAACCCCCCCATAATCAGATACTTCTGTCTCATGTTGTCGTCGCCGCCGCCCCTGCCGAAATCCAAGCCGCCCGAAGCAAAGTTAAGCATCGTTAACTCCTAGTTAATTCGCCCCTCTACAATACCCCATCGCCGCGGGCCGTTGCAAGAGAAAGCAAGGGGCGGGGTGCATGACCGTAGTTGCGGGGGCTGATTGG
>CAZYDC010000437.1:0-4635 GCA_964646065.1 uncultured Planctomycetaceae bacterium
CACGCCGCGGATGCTGGTCCGCTCGAAGAAATCCTTTTCGCCGAAAAAGTTCCGCCACCACAGGAACGTCCGGGTCATCGAGTGGATCGGGCAGTGGCACATGGCCCCGGTGCCGTGCCACCAGTTTCCGCCGCGATTGCCCGCGTGCGCGCCGAAATATTTGTCGTAATTGTTCATCTCCATCGCGGCGCGGAACAGCACGGCCCGGTTCTGCTCGGTCAGCGGTTCCTTGATGCCCATCAGATAATCGGGCAGGTTGCCGCCCTCGACTCCCCGCGAATTGAGGACGCCGGTGTTGGGTTCGCCGTAGAACTTGTCCCGGTTCTTCCTGGCCTCGTCGGACCCGCTCATCATCAGGTCGCTCAGGATCGTGTGGGCGTCGCCGAATTCATAATTGCCCTGCCACGCGTCGTACCCGCCGGGTTCACCGACCAGCGGCACCAGCTTGGCCTGGTACTTCTTGGCGTCGGCGGGCTCCAGGTACGCGTCGGCGAACGCCAGGCACAACGCGTGCCACTTGGGATATTCCTTCCACATCTCCTGGCCCCAACTGCCGCGAATGACCTTGGGCAGGAAATCCGCCTTTTCGCTCTGGCGGTGCAGGTAGTCGCGATAACGCCCGAATAGCGTGGCGTAGCGTTTCACGCGATCCTGAATCGGCCCCGCGTCCTGGGCCCGGGCGATCAGCCGCGGGTAATCCAGTTTGGGCAGCTTCAGGAACCGATGATACACCTCATACTCGCCGTCGGGCGAGGAGAGCTTCATGCAGATCGTGAATCGCCCGCACTCTTTGAGGTCCAGCGCCAGCGGACGCGCCGCCGTCGCCCCGGCCGCGAGGGCGAACGAATCTTTACCCTCCAGCACGGTCTTGCCTTCATAGTCCCGCACGGTCCATGCCGCGGACAGGTCCAGCGGCCGGTCGGTCTTATTGGCCAGCTTGACGTTGAACGACACAGGCTCGTCGGCCCCGAACGTTCCGCCGTACGACGGGACGGCGGCCTCGATGCCGCCATGCACCTTATCCGGCAGCGGCTCGAAGCGAACGTCCAGCGTGCTCGCCAGCGTCCGCTTGACCTGAATGCCTTCGAGGTTCGCGTAGCGGCTGCGGGCCGTCACCTTCAGCACGTGCTTTCCGGGCGCGAGCGCAAACCGCACGCCGTTCCACAGGTCGAATTCGTCGGTGCCCCGCACGAGCATCGAGCGGTAGTCGGGCGAGAACCACACGTCGTTTTCCCAGTCGCACTCCGGGCCGTCATCGACGCGAAGCGTGACCGCGCCGGGCTCGTCGCCGGGCATGAGCCGCGCCGGGTTGCCCGCAACGTGGAAGTCCGTGACCGAACTGGTGTCGATCCATCGCGGCGGCGGCGGCTCGCCCGCCCCTGCCGGCTTGGCCGGCGCGTCGGCCACCTGGATCGTGTGCAGGTCGTCCACGGCGAGTTGCCTGACCTTGCCGCCTTGCGTCGCGACCTTATTATGGCGGTCCAGCGGCAGGAAAGGCTGGCTGGGCGCCGCGGCCGCCGCAAGCGTTTGCGGGTCGAACGCCAGCGGATGGAACCCCACCGCGATGCGCCCGGGAATGGCGTGCTCCATCACCGGCGACGACGTGAGATATTCGTCCGACGTGGTCCTGGGCGCCAGGCAGCCGACGTAGAACTCGTCCGCGACATAGGGCAAGTTCACCGTATCGACCACCTTGTCGTTCGTCACGTCGATCAGCAACACCTTCTTGGCCTGCTTGCACAGCACGTACAGGCGAAGGTCGTACAGGCTCATGTCGGCCGGCGTTTCGTCCAGGGCGATCCGGGTCGCCTTTCCACCGTCGGCGGGAACGACCGTGATCGCCTTGGAATCCGGTTCGACCAGGAAGAGCTTCGAGGCCGGGACCGGATTGGGATAGCGGGCCCTGTACCACCCGAGGGACGGTCCGGAATCCAGCACCAGCCCGGTGGGTCTGCGGCCGCAGAAGAACGTCTTGAGCTTGGCCTTGGGATACGCGACGATCGCCTTGTCCAGGGCCTCCTTTTCGCCCTCGATGAATTCCGCCCCGAAGATGTTCCACGGCCAATAGCTCAGCCGGTCGGCGGGGACTTCCTTGAGGGTCACGGCGTCGGCAACCATCGGCAGCAGCCGCACGATCAGTTGCGGATGGTCGCCCCCGGTGACGGCCACGTTCTGCGGACCCACCGGCAGGTCGATCCCGCCGGCAACCTTTCTGGCCGCCACGTCCACGACGGCGATTCTCTTAGCCGCCATCGAGGCCACGAACAGCTTGCCCTGGCACAGCGCGATGGACCACGGCAGCGCGGGCACTGGAATCTCGGCCAGCTTCTTGCCGTCCTTCGCGTCGAAGACCACGATGAGGTTTCGCGCGGCGTCGGCGACCAGGATTTCGTTTCGGTCCTTGTCGGCCACAAGGTCGGAGGCGTATCCGCCCACGTCGAAGGAGCCGATGACCTTCTCGGTTTGCAGGTCCACGACGCCGACCTTTCCGCCGGCCGGGGCGGTGAAGTAGGCGTTGGTACCCAGCACGTCGATGGCGTCGGGTCCGGGTTTGGAAACGACCGGTGCGGGCATGGTGAGCGGGGCGTTGAAGTCGTACCACGAGCCTTGAATCGGCCAGACCTGCTGAACGTTGAAGAAGGGCAAATTATCGGGGAATCGGCGGGCCTTTCGCTGGTCGCCGTGACTGAACCACAGCGGCTTGACGGCGATCTGGGTGGGCTTGTCCACGTCGAAGGGGAATTCCAACGCCGTGCCGACGCCCTCGGCGCCGGCCGACATGTACTTCCCGCCGGCCACCAGCGGATTGGGCCGGCTGGTCCATTTGCCCACGGCCGCCGCCTTGGTGGCGTCAAAGACCGTGACCGCGCTGGACGCACCACCGGAAGGTGATGGCGTCGCCGCCGGGGCCGGCGATTGAGCATTGGCCGCGCGACCGTCCAAACCCGCCATCGCGCAGACGCCGGCAACGGCCGCCATCGCCGCCAGGACCATCAGCACCTTGCGGCCTGGGCGAGCGCACGCGGAGGCATTTCTTCGGGAGTTCTGATTCATAGTCGGACGCCTTTCTTTCGACACAAGCCGGATCCGCAGATTACGCAGATTACACAGATTTAACAAACGGCAAAGAAAAGAGGGTTTAACTCTTGGATTTTTCTTTTGCCTTTTCTTCTTCTTTTAATCTGTGAAATCTGCGGAATCTGCGGATCGCTTCCCGCCGATGCAGAGAATCTCGAACAGTCCGCGGTTGGGGCAGACGTAGTTGCACCAGGCGCGGGGCATGACGATGGAGGTCGCCAGCAGGACCGCCAGCGTCAGCACCAGCGGGTGCTTGAGGTTGGCCACTCCCATCACGCACCAGGGTCCGGAGGTCAGATTGCCCAGGCGGTCGAAGACCATCGCGGCCACGCAGAGCAGGAAGTACGCGGGCATGGTGAAGTAGACCAGCGGCCGCAGGTAGCGGTCGGCTCGCGGCCGCACGATCGCGACGATCGAGCAGGCGATCATCAGCAGCGCCAGCACCGGCCCGCCCAGCAGGTTCAGCGGCCGCACCGGGTAGAGCGTGATGCCGCCGATCAGCACCGCGGCCAGCACGACCAGGATGCCGATTCGCAGGCGGTTGCCCATCTTGCGGTGCAGGCCGGTTTCCATCAACTCCTGGCAGGTGCCCACGGGGCAGGCGACAAAGCAGTACGCCGTCCGCATCCGCTTTCGCATCACCAGCGTGAAAACGACCACGGAAACCGCCAGCCACGCGGTGCAGATGCCGTACAAAAGTGGCCCTTTGAGGCCGTATCCAAGCTCGGCCACGCCGTACACCAGCAGCACGGCAAGGTCCTTGACGCTGCAAAGGCACTGGGCGAAGACGATCACCCAGAAAACCAGGAACGCGATCTGGAACAGCCGGCGAGTGCCCGCCCCGATGTTCCACCGGTAGGCCGCGATGGCGAAGGCCGCCATCAGCAGCATCGATCCGGCGATCAGGAAGAAGTACGGGTACATGTCCGCGGCCGGCCTTTGACCTTGGCGAATATCGGCGGTCACGTCGGCGAATTTGTCGGGGTAGGCCTTCCAATCCTTTTTCGATTCGGCCTGCGGCGTCGCGATGCGAGCTGCCGGCGTTGTCCCGGCGGCCGCCGGCTGGGTCGTTGCCCCGGGGATCGTGCTGCTCTCCATCCAGACGAGTTTTTGTGGCGGCGGCGGGTCCGCAGCCGCGTCTTTGCAGGAGGAGTCGCAGGTTGGATCGTCGCAGGCCCAGGCCGCGGGGGAGCCAAGGTAGAGCAGGCACAAGAAAAGAAACAGCCACTTCCAGCGCATCTTCGTTCCTCTGCATCGATCGCGGGCAACGCGTCGCCCCGCCCAAAAACCGCTCCTGTCGATAGACGATCCCTAGCATATCGAACGGCCGCGATTCGTTCAATCGAAAAGGGTGCCACGTCGGGTGCCATGCTGCCGTCGAAATACGGGGACGCCATACGAATTAGTTGTCAACCAAAGGACACTAATTAGTAAGGTGTCCCCGTATTTCTCCCGATTGACACCGCCGGGCGGCGGGGATATTCTTCAATGACGAAAAGCGTTCGCCCGGCGGGCTGGCGCCCGTCCTTGTCCCGCTTACTTCGCTCCCAGCCGGGC
>CAZYDC010000438.1:0-4631 GCA_964646065.1 uncultured Planctomycetaceae bacterium
GCGGGTACATCTGCTGCCCCAGCGACCACTTTTTCTTCGGCGAACCGGAGAATGTCCAAGCCTTTGCCGACGAGGCGAAGGCGTGCAAATATAAGTGACTATTATCAGGAGTTTGTGAATGTCCAAAGCGGTATCGAAAACTGAAAAGAACTGGTTGGAAGATTGTCTTCATTCGATTTCGTCGGCCCGGGTGACGGTGTTCGGCGATTTCTGTCTGGACGCGTATTGGCTGATCGACCCGGACATCAGCGAGCTATCGGTGGAGACCGGCCTGCCGGTGCATCGCGTGCGTCAGCAGCGATACAGCCTGGGCGGGGCGGGCAACATCGTGGCCAACCTGGTGGCGCTGGGCGTCGGGCAGGTGCGGGCCGTCGGCCTCTTGGGGGCCGACCTGTTCGGACGGGTCATGCTGGACATGCTGGGCGACCTGGACGTGAACTGCCAGGGAATGCTCTCGACCCAGCGGGACTGGCAGACGCTGGTCTACGCCAAGCCCTACATCGAGGACGCCGAGCAGAACCGCATCGACTTCGGCGGATTCAACGCGCTTTCGCTGCAAAGCATCGACTCCCTGGTGCGCGAATTGGACCGCGCCGCCGACGAGTCCGACGTGGTGATCCTCAACCAGCAGGTGCCCTCGGGCATCTCCAGCGTCGAGGTCATCGAGCGGATCAACGAGCTGGTGCTCGAGCACCGGCGGACGAAGTTCATCGTCGATTCCCGCCACCGGGCCGAGCACTATCGCGGCTGCCTGCTCAAACTCAACGCGCACGAGGCGGCCCGGCTGGTCGGGCGGCCGCGCCCGCTGGACGAGCCCATACCGGCCGAGCCGGCGCGCGACCTGGCCGAGCTGCTGCGCGACCGGTCGCGGCAGACCGTGTTCATCACGCGGGGCGAGAACGGGCTGATCGTCGCCGACAAGGGCGGCATCAACGAGGTGCCCGGCATTGAGGTGCTGGAGCAGACCGACGCGGTCGGCGCGGGCGACACGACGGTGTCGGCCATCGCCGCGGCGCTGGCGGCCAAGCAGGACCCGCTGCGTGCGGCCAAGCTGGCCAACATCGCCGCCTCCGTCACCGTGCGCAAGCTCAAAACCACCGGCACCGCCAGCCCCGAGGAAATCCTGCGCGTCGGCCACGAGCCCGATTACGTCTACCTGCCCGAGTTGGCCGAGGACCCGCGCCAGGCCCGATACGTCGAGGACGGCGAAATCGAACTCGTCCGCGCCCTGCCCGAAGGTCTGGCCATCCGCCACGCGATCTTCGACCACGACGGAACCATTTCCACCCTGCGCCAGGGTTGGGAGGCCATCATGGAACCGATGATGGTCCGCGCCATCCTGGGCAAGAAATTCGCCAGCGCCGACGAGGGCGTCTACCGCAAGGTCGTCGACGCCGTGCGGCGGTTCATCGACAAGACCACCGGCATTCAGACGCTCGTGCAGATGCAGGGCCTGATCGAAATGGTCCAGCGCATGGGCTACGTGCCGCCGGAGGAAGTCCTGGACATTCACGGGTACAAGGAGCTTTACAATCGCGGCCTGCTGGCGATGGTGCAGACGCGGATGGACAAGCTGGCGCGCGGCGAACTGTCCGGCGAGGACTTCCTCATCAAGAAGGCCCGGCTGCTGCTGGAGGCGCTGCACCGCGCGGGCGTGAAGTTGTACCTGGCCAGCGGGACCGACCAGGCCGACGTGGCGGCCGAGACGCAGGCCATGGGCTACGCCGACCTGTTCGAGGGCCGCATCTTCGGCGCGGTGGGCGACGTGAAGGTCGAGGCCAAGCGGATCGTGCTGGAGCGGATTTTCCGCGAGCACAAGCTCAGCGGCCCGGAGGTCGCGACCTTCGGCGATGGCCCGGTGGAGATGCGCGAGACCCGTCGCCGCGGCGGAATCGCCGTCGGCGTCGCCAGTGACGAGATACGCCGTTTCGGCCTGAACCTGGCCAAACGCTCGCGCCTGATCCGCGCGGGCGCCGACCTGATCGTCCCCGACTTCAGCCAGCTCGACCGGCTGCTCAAACTGCTCAAGACGTAGGCTCTGAGCCGTGGGCGGTAACAGCCAGGGGACGGCAAAGAGCAAGAATGCTATTTCATGTCCACGGAAACTCGGAACCCGATGTAGTCGAACTTACTGTCCGGGGACAGCCCGCGGCGCATCGCGGAGCGGCAGCCCAGCGGGCAGCAGGCGCAAGACCCGCATCGCAGCAGGCGGCACGTGCCCGAACCGGGCCCTTGCGGGTCACGATCATTCGCCTTTGCGGAGTAATAATCCTTATCGTACCAGTCCGAACACCATTCCCACACGTTCCCGTGCATGTCGTACAGGCCCCAGTCATTGGGCTTCTTCTGCCCGGCCGGATGCGTCCTGCCTTCGCTATTTTTGTTGTACCAGGCGTAATCGCCCAGGGCGGCGTACTCGTTGTCGTCTCCGTAACTGAAACGCGTCTTGCTGCCCGCCCGGCAGGCGTATTCCCACTGCGCCTCGGTGGGAAGCGACACGCTCTTGCCTGTCTTTTTTGAAAGCGCCTTGCAGAACTCCACGGCGTCCTCCCATGAAACCTGCTCCACCGGATTCCGCGATTCCTTGAAGTGGCTTGGGTTCTTGCCCATGACCTGTTCGTACTGCTCCTGCGTCACCTCGCACAGGCCCATGTAGAATGCCTTGCAGATCGTCACCTCGTGCCGCGGGCCTTCGTTCTCCCGGCGGCCCTTTTCGTCCTTGGGGCTGCCCATCATGAATTTGCCGGACGGGATCAGAGCGATCTTCATCGTCACCTTGTTGCCCAGGTCCAGGGAGAGCTGGTTCGTGGGCGGCATAGCCGACGGCGCGGCAGGGGCCGAGTTCGCCACGGCGCCCGGATCGGATTTGTCTTGTCCCGCCGACGCTCTTGGATTCCAGCCTCCAATGGCGGATAGACCCACGGTCGCGAACACCAGGACGCCAAAGGTTTTCATTGTCTTCATAATCGTTTTCCCAAATGTAACGGTTTCGCAAAATGAGGATACGCAAGTAAAGGGTTGTGATAATCCTACTTCCCCAGGCAGCCGATGTCCGCCTGTGGAATGGTCGCGCCGGCTGTCTCGCCGTGCCTTTGGGAGGGTTTGCCTCCGCAGCACGAACGGGGTTTCTCGAAGCGTCCGTCGGCCACGACAGGGCGGGCGGGGACGTGGTCCAGCCAACCGCACGTGGTCACGGGATAATTGTCATATTCCGGGATGTAGGGTTTGATATCCAGCAGCGGCGTGCCGTCGAGGATGTCCACGTCGGCCAGTTCAAGGATGTTCCCGCTCACGCCCAACAGGCGCACGCAGGACATTCCGATCGGGTTGGGCCTTGCCGGCGCTCGCGTGGCGAACAGGCCGTGCTCCACCACATCGCGGTAGGGAATCACGCGCATCCTGGGCTCGCAGGCCCGGTCGAACCAGTACAATAGCCATACGCGTTCAAAACCATCCAGGTCCAGCAAGGCCTCCGCATACTCGGGCAACAATTCCGCCCGACCTTTGGCGCCCGCCGCGCGGCAAGGTTGAATCGGAGTGTTGGCAGCCTGGACAAATCCACTGCGAATGAACCCAATCGGTTTGAGCAGCATGACGGACTCCTGATTATATTATTTCGCCGCCACGCGGCGGCGGCGGATATATCCGCCCAACCCGGCCATGCCCGTGCCGATGGCCAGCAGGGTCAGCGGCTCGGGAACGGGGTTGTCGGCGTAGAGGACCTGCCCGGTGACTCCGGAACTGGTATACTGCTGGCCGTTGTAGTAGCTGCCGGCCACGTTCACGGTGTACGTGTGCGAGAGGCCGTCGAAAATCCAACCATCCGTTCCGGCGGGCGGAACGTCCGAACCGTTGTAGAAGCCCGGAGTCGTTCCGTACCCGAAGACCAGGTCTTGGGCGCTTCCGACAATGAAGTGCTTCCCTAAATCGATGGTGGTGTGGGCCGCGTCGAAGGTGTACAGGACGGAGGTCTGCGCGTCGGGATTTCCGCCGGCGTTGTATCCGGCCCACACGGCGCACATCTCGCCCAACTGATCGGTGGTCGTTTGTCCTGCCGCCGGCGACTTGGTTCCCATGGACATCCACGTGCCGAATCCGGCGGCGACGCTGGTGGCGCCGAACCGGTCGGAATTCCAGCCGGTGTAGTTCAGGCTCTGCGCGTTCGAGGCGGAGTAAATCACGTAGCTGGCCAAGGTGTCTCCCGGTGCGCCGACCAATTCCAAGTCGCCGGTGCTCGCGTTAACGTCCAGCGCGATGTTGGCGCGAACTGCCGCCGTCGCGCCCAGCAGCAGGACCATCGCCGCAACGGCGGCGACGCCCGCTCTGAGGCGAATCCCATAATCCCTTGTTGAATACTGACGGTTCATAGCTTCCATCTCCTTTTTCTCGGCGCCGGAAAATCCGGGGCCGAGATCTTGCCGCCTCATTGGCGGCACTGACAAATTCACGGAACACTCACGCACGTGAGATGATCTTCCGCGTGTTTTTCTTTTGTGACCCATCCGCGCGGGGCCGACGATCCCGCGGGCTCTTTGCCTTGTCGCTTCTTCGCTGTGGCTGTTTCTTCGCTGTTGTCGTTTCTTCGCTGTTACGCCCTACGCTCTACGCGCCACGCTCTACTTCTTCCTGCG
>CAZYDC010000439.1:0-4606 GCA_964646065.1 uncultured Planctomycetaceae bacterium
ACATGGCCCGCTCTTCCAGAACTTGCCACTGGCTGCTGTAATAAAGAGCCTGCGTGGTCGCGCCTTCGCCCGAGCCTTGGGTGAGCGCCCAAAGCTACATCGCCGACCGATCCGGCATGTGCGTACGCACTGTCAAGACGGTGATAAAGCGGCTGGCGCTGGCCGGATTGCTGGAGGTGCTGCACCGGGGCGGGTTGAATCGCGGGATTTCGATCTACCGGATTCGCCCGCTCGCCCAGGACGCCGACAGGGGCAAACCTATTGCACCCTGACAGGTGCAACGGCGCGCATTTGTCGGGGCAAACTACTTGCACCCTACCCATGAGGGTACTTATAGAGCGGCACCGGCAGCGTGTCGCAAAAAGAAAAAGTGAAGAAATCCGGCGATGGCTCTTGACAAAGGCGACGATAACCGATAAGAATAGGGTAATGCTGGATCAAGAGAACATCACGGAAGCGATAAAAGAGGCCGTCAGGGAAAGCGGCGAATCGCTCTATGCAATCTGTAAGGCTACGGGCCTGAATGAAGACGCGCTATCGCGGTTCATGCGTGGGCAAACGTCGATGCGGCTGGACCTGGCCGATAAGCTGGCCGAGTATCTCGGAATCGAATGCCGCCGGACGCGGCGGCAGAAGGGACAGTAGATCATGGGAAGCGTGTACAAAAAGACGTTCACCAAACCAGTGCCGGCGGACGCGGAGTTGTTCACCAGGAAGGCCGTTCGATTCGCCCGATGGAAAGACGCCAAGGGCAAGACCCGCATGGCCAGAGTGACCACAGGTAAAGACGGTTCGCCGCGCCTGCTGATCGATTCGGAAACCTTTACCGCCAAGTATCGCGACGGCGGCGGCGCGGTGCGCGAAGTGGCGACGGGTTGCCACGATGAAACCTCCGCCCGTCAAGTGCTGGCCGGGCTGGTGCAGCGAAGCGAACACGTCAAGAGCGGCCTTGTCACCCAGGCGCAGGACCAGGTGATTGACCAGCAAGGGACGGCCATAGGCGAACACGTCACGGCGTACGTTCACCATCTAAACGCCAAGGGCGGAGCGCCTGCGCGAATCTTACAGGTGGAAAGTCGCCTGAATCGCGTCTTCACGGATTGCGGATACCGACGGCTGAATGACCTGTCCGGCGAAGGGCTGGAGAAGTGGCTTGTGGAGCGGCAGTCAGAAGGCATGTCGGCGGCAACCCGCAACGGCTATCGCGAAGCGGCAGTAGGTTTCGGCAACTGGTGTCGCCGGACGCGGCGAATCATCGGCAACCCGTTCGCGGACGTGCCGATTGCCAACGTCAAGGCGGACCCACGGCGACACCGCCGGGCATTGACCGAATCGGAACTTGTCAAGCTGCTGGACGTGGCGCGTCGGCGTCCGCTGTTGGACACGCAAACATTGCGAACCGGCAAGCGCAGGGGCGAAACCGTCGCCAAGGTGCGGCCGGAGGTCAAGGCCCGCCTGGAAACACTCGGGCGCGAACGGGCGCTGATCTACAAGACGCTGGTGTTGACCGGGCTTCGCAAGGGCGAACTGGCTTCGCTCACCGCCGCGCAGCTTGACCTTAACGGGGATTCGCCGTCCGCCTTGCTGTACGCGGCCGATGAAAAGAACCGCCAAGGATCACGGATACCCTTGCGGGGCGACTTGGCGGCGGACCTGCGCGGCTGGCTGGCCGACAAGCTCACCGCCGCCCAAGACACCGCCCGTCAACGCGGCGAAACGATACCCGCCCGCCTGCCGGGGGGTACGCCGCTGTTCACCGTGCCCGCGCAACTGGTGAAGATTCTTGACCGCGATTTGGTTATGGCGGGAATCGCCCGCAAGGTCAAAGACGAGAATGGCATTGTGCGAATCGACAAGCGCGACGGCCGGGGCTGGACGCTGGACGTTCACGCCTTGCGGCATACCTTTGGCACGCTGTTGAGCAAGGGCGGAGTCGCCCCGCGAACCGCCCAGGCCGCGATGCGCCATTCGTCCATCGACCTGACGATGAACGTCTACACGGACCCGAAAATGATAAACGTGGCCGGGGCGCTGGACGCCTTGCCGCTCCTGCCGCTGTATATCAAGCCCCAGGTCCAGGAACAGAAGGCAACCGGCACTTATGACAGTGGCCCGCTTGCACCAACGCTTGCACCAAACGCTGACGAATCGGGTATCCGGCTGGCAAACGCTGTCAAGGCTGGCGACGGTTTAACGAAGACGGCAGGGAGCTTGCCCGCGTCGCAAGTGCCTGTAATTAAGCAACAAAAACACCCGCTGTCATTGTCTGACAACGGGTGTCAAGAAAAGCGGGCGATGAGGCTCGAACTCACGACATTCACGTTGGCAACATAGACCAGTGAACGTAAGTCCTTATTTGACAAGGGGCATTTACGCTCTGCTGTACCACGAACTACCCGTAGGAGCGTAGAGAAGAGCGTATAACTTCCAGCCGCATTCTTGCCAACATCGCCTCTTCAATTTTCAATATCACCAAGCCGCCCAAGGCCCGCAGCAGCATGGCGTTTCAATAACGAGCAGGATTGTAAACGAGAGACCTTGCTCTGTCCAGAGCTTTTTTGACTTTTCTTGGGTCAAGGAAATCGACCAGCCTGACATCCTGATCGCCGCCACATCTACAACCCGAGGCAGTTGCCGGTAGGAATACAATCACTTGTGGGAGGTGTACCATGACAGGCACCGTAACTTGTGACCTTGAACTGGCTGACCGGCCCGATACGAAAAGCGGCCAGAAACAGTTGCTCCGCATACAGACTGTGGCTGACCTCTGCGGCGTCTCGACCCGTGCCGTTTATCGATGGTTGAACCACGGCGAACTGCCGCTTCTGCGGCTGCCCGGCACCGGGATGCGTCCCATTCTTCGTATCGCCAGCCATGATTTCGACGCATGGCTCGAACGCCACCGGCACGACCCCGAGGTCGAAAAGGAAGTCGAAAAGAAAACCCTCGACTTGGCAGGTATCCGGTTCATGCCTTCGGCGAAGGCAGCAATTTCAAAGGCGGAACCTGTCCCGACGAGCATCCCGCACCCCGACGCAGATCGACATCAACGAAGGTCGGGGAGGCGGAAACGTATTTTGACATGGAAGCCCAACTGTTGCAAACGAGGCGGCGGGGGACGCTGGTGCAAGCAGGCCGAAGGTGTCCTGCACTACTTTGGTCGCGCTAAGTCGCCCGACGACGCCGAAGCTCGTCGTCAGGCCGAGAGCAGGTACTTCGAGTTCTTACAGAAAAGACGAGCTTCTGCCCCCATCAAGATCCCGCTTGTCGAGGCAACCCTTGCTCAGGTGTCCGAGAAGTTTCTTCAGCATTCCAAAGCCCGCTATGATCGGGGCGAAATAAGCGGGAACCACCTTGAGCGGCTTCGGGGCGACCTGACCCAGTTTTCGACGGCGATTGGCGCGCAGCAGAAGATTACGTCCATCAGCGAGCTGGATCTAGAAGATTACAGAACCCATGCTCTCACTCGCCCAAACTCAAACAAGACCGGACGCCCGATCAGTCCGTTCACCGCGCAAGGGCGGCTTAGCAGCGTTCGCATCATGATCCGTTGGGCTTGGAGAATGCATCTGATCGAGAACCTGCCTCGGAACCTTGATGGCATCGCCAGTATTCCAAACAGCGGCCAGCCCAAAGTCCACACGTTCTCTTTGGACGAACTGAAGCTCCTCTGGGCGAAAGCCAAGCCTCGACTTCGCTGCTGGATCGCCCTTGCCTTGAACTGCGGCATAGGGCAGCGGGATGTGAGCGACCTGAAAGTTGGCGAAGTTGATTGGGACGGCGGCTACATCGAACGCGAGCGGTCAAAAACCGGCGTCAAGACCAAGCACAAGCTCTGGGCAGCGACTCTTGAGTTGCTCAAGCAGCATGGTCGCGCCGATGCTTCGTTCGACGAGCCGGTCTTCCTGACAATGAACGGCCTGTCGCTGGTTCGCCGGGATTTCCAAGGCGACAAGTTCTGCCATTCCGACGCTGTGAAGAACGCATTCGACCGACTCTTGACCGAAGTGGATCTGAACGGACATAGACGCTTCTATTGCTTGCGAAAAACAGGAGCAACGATGATCGAGTCCATCGACCCAGCAACAACGGAAATGTACCTCGGACACGTCGAGAGGGGCATGAAAAAGCACTACGCCGAACGAGATTGGGCGCGGTTGGAGCGGGCGCTGATGGAGATGGAGCTGCGGCTGAGCGGGGTATTGACGGCGTAACATGTCCTTGTCAATCAATTCATAGCACTTCGCCACGTCGCCTGTGCTGCCGTTGATTGTGTAGTTCCTCTTTGATGGCGTCTTCTTCTTCAATGGACAGCCTACGCACGAGGCTCTTGGCGTTGACGATTTCCGCAGGTATGCAGAACTCACGAAAGCCCTTCATTTCTTCCACAATCTCGAACTGGCGCAAATCATCCTCGGACATACCCATCAGTACCTCAAGCAGCGGCCCGTCGGCAGCGCCGTCGCTGACTTCACAGGGGACACTGGACAGAAATACGCCCTTCAGGGTTGTGTTTGCCAAGCCGAAGCTGCCCTCAGAATCAAGAAAGCCCTTTTTGCCTCCTCGCTATTTGGTGTGGGTAACATAGCCCATGTCCGGTAGTTTG
>CAZYDC010000440.1:0-4594 GCA_964646065.1 uncultured Planctomycetaceae bacterium
AGGAGACGCCGGACGGGCCGCCCAACAAGATCGAAGGGCAGAGCCTTCTGTGGCTGATGGCCGAGCACGCCCACAAGACCCAGGGCATGCCGCGCGAGCAGGCGGCGGCGATCATCCGGGTTGTCTGCCGAAACGTGAACTGGTGGACCTGGTGCGACTTCATCTGCGAGCTGGGGCTCAACGCGGCCGACTTCTGGGAGTACGCCTACCAGGAGGAGTCGAAGTACCTGACGACCGTCGATCCCGAGTTGCCGCGGATCATCGAATCGCTTTGCGAGGCCGGATATCGGTTGTTCATCACGTCGAACAATCCCAGTTCGGGGCAGTTGATAAAACTGCGGATCGCTGGGTTGGCCAAGTCGTGGGGCTCGCCGTACTTCCTTCAGTACTTCGGCCCGCCGGAGCTGCACTTCATGAAGTGGAACATGGAATTCTGGCAGCGGGCGCTGGCGCACACGGGGCTGGCGCGCGACGAGGTCATCACCGTCGGCGACGCGTGGAAGGATGACGTGGAGAAACCCCGCGAGGCCGGCATCACCCGGTCCATCCACCTGGACCTGCGGCGAGAATTCCCCGGCAACACGCCCACCCCCGAGGGCGTCTGGCGGGTCAGGTCCTGGCAGGAGATCGCGGACCTGCTGCTGAAGAAAAAAGCCTAGTTGGGTGCCGTGCCCAAGTCCGCGCGGGCATGGTCACGCGGTGTTCACATGCCCGCGCGGACTTGGGCATGGCACCCGCCGCGTTACGAGTACTTCCCGTACTCGTGGGCCACTTGCACAAACCGGTACAGGTTTTCCTCCGGCGTGTCGCGGGGGACTTGGTCGCCGGTGGACAGGATGAACCCGCCGCCCTCGGCGGCATCGTCGATGGCCTGCTTGGCCGCCCGCTCGACATCGTCGGGCGTGCCGCGAAGCATCACCTCGGTGGTGTGCAGGTTGCCCATCAGCGTGATTTTCTTGCCGTAGCGCCGCTTGAGCTCCTTGAGATCGCAGTCGCCCATCGGCGAGATCTCCAGCGGGTTGATCGCGGACAGGTCGGTCTCCTCGGCGCAGATCTTGACCAGCTCGGTTTCCTTGCCGCACGAGTGCAGCAGCGTGGGAATGCCCGCCTCCTTGCATTCCCTGGTGATCTGTTTCACGGTCGGCAGGCCGAACTTGCGAAACACCTCGGGCGATTGCAGCGTCAGCGTCCCCGAGGCGGTCAGGAAAATGAAGTCCGGCTTGACCGCGATCTGATGCCGCACGACCTTCATCATGTAGTCGTGGTACACCTCGCGATACTGGTCCCACAGCCGCGGGTAGTCGTAGAACGAATACGTCGTGGCCTCCATGTTGCCGTCGATGTAGTGCATCATGTCCTGGTAGCCGGGGAATCGGCAAATCAGCGAGACGATGCCGCGGTCGCCCACGCGGGCCCGCCAGTCATCGAACACGTGCGCGTCCACGCCTGTGGGCTCGGGGAAAAAGTGCTTCAGGAATATGGGAAATTCCCGCTCGAAGTCCTTGACCCACTTGCGGGTCACCGTCGGCGGATCGGCGATGTAGTAGACCGTCTCCTGCCAGAGGTCGCCGTCGGGGGTCCGGCAGGTGTCGCGCGCGACGATCCGCTCGTCGGTGCGGCTGACGATCTCCTGCGTGAACTCGCGGCGGTCATGCGTGCTGGTGAAGTCCAGGTCGGGGCAGTGCGTCTCCCACGCGCCCTCGTGCTGATACTTGTCCAGCACGGCCAGGTACGCCAGGTGGCGCGTCGAATTGCCGTAGAGGTAAAGGTCCCAGAACGGCTTGCCCGTCATCTTGCACGGGACCATGTTGGACATGTCGGGCGAGGCCGGAACGCAGTCCGGCCTGCCGCCTTTGAGCGCCGTGAGGAAACGTTCCTTTGGGGTCATGGGTTTATTTGTCCACGGTGATGAACATCTCGGTGGGGGCTCCGGTGATTCCTCCGCTGCCGAAATTGTCGAAGATGCGAATCGACAGCGTGTTCTTGCCGGCCTTGACGAGCTTGCCGGGAATCTTGTACTTGCGGGGCACCTGGTAGGATGCGGACGTCTTGACGTCGGTCCTGCCAACGAGGACGCCGTTGAAGAACGTGTCGTCAAAATCGTCCACGGGGCCCAGCGAGATCAGCAGGTCCTTCCCGGCCCACTCGGCGGGCAGTTCGACGATCCGCTGGAAAACAGCCTCGCCGTCGATTTTTGCCCAGTCGCCGGGGTAGTTGTCCCAGTTCATCGGGACGTCCACTTCCTGCCACTTGGACGCGTCGGCGTCGGCGGCCACCAGCTTGCGGGCCTTGTCGGAAATGCCCGGGTCTTTCCAGGCTTCCTTCATGGAGGGGCTGGGCGCCAGCGGGGTGACGATGATGGCCCGCCACTTGCCCGCCAGCGTGCGGCGATCCGAGGGGACAGCCGCCACGGGGTGATAGGGTTCCTTGGCGGCGTCCTTGATTTCCGGGCGCAGGAACTGGATGCTCGTGACTCGTTCCTCGGTGCCGGGCTTGAGCGCGCGCAGGAAGGTGTTTCCGCCGTCCTCCGTCACGATCAGCAACCGCGTTTCACCGGCGGGGATTTGCACCACGGCGTCGCCCGAGATGTTCTTGTCGCCCAGGAGTATCCTCATGGACGGATTGCGGTACATTCGCAACTCGACCGTCTGGGCTTTTTCGCTCTTGACGATCGAGGCCAGCACGTGAGCCGCCGGCTTGTCAAACCAGTGGCCCGCCGGTATCAACTCCACGTCCAGCATCGGCGGCAGGAGCGCGTCATTCTTGGCCCATGCGAGGCGCGTCGCGTCCGAGAGCATCCAGTCCTGCGTGCCGACCTTTCCGGCGAAGACGTCCGCGACGAACTTGTCGCGTTCGAGCTGGTCGGTGTTGAACGGGCCCAGGATTATGAATCCGTCGCCGGGATATGAATGGTCGGCCTCGGGGTTCAGCGCGTCGCAGGCCAGGTGCAGCCGCCCTGGCTCGCCGCCCAGGCGGAAGTCGAGCTGCGCGACGAAGAAGCTGTAACCGGAGTTGTACTTGTAGTCGCTGTGGATGAGCGTGGGTGTAAGCGAGTCCTGGGTCGTCGCGCCGGCGGGCACGTCGTCGAGCTTTCGCGGCAGGACGCCTTCTTTCCAGGCCAGCGGCAGGCGATAGGTAACGCGCAGATTCGTCAAGGCCGCCTTGCCGTGATTCTCCAGGGCCAGCTTGATCTGCCCGTTCTCAAAATGCAGCAGGCCCTTGAGGTCCGGGAAATCGGTGTCGTAGTCGTTCTCGCCGATGGCGGCGCGGTTCGTGTAGTTGGGCGGCACCAGGCCGATCTTCTTGGGCAGCGCCTGATCGCGATCGTGGGCCAGATTGAACATGTACGTATCCGTCTTGCGATCCGCGGGTTTGCAGTCCGCGGTGGCGCACTTGGCCTCGACCACCTCGTCGCGCGGCACGCCGCTGACCTCGAACGTCAGCGGCTGGTCGTCGTTCACGTCGATCACCACGGGGCGCTCGATGGTCAGCGTCAACGTCGCGCCCTCGTGCTTGGGCTCAAGCAGCTTCGTCAACGCAAGCTGGAAGCGGTAGGCGCCGTACTGGTTGTTGTTGCAGTACCACCAGTCGGGGCGATGGCCGTACTTGTCCAACTGGGCCTCGAAGTGGGCCCATTTTTCCGGTGTGTTGTAGTACATGTGCATCGAGTGGGTCAGGTTGGGGTGGGCCGCCTGGTACTCGGGGTCGCCCAGGGCATTCTCGGCCGCCGAGTCAATTTCGGCGCCGTCGCCCGGCAGAATCGGGCTCAGAGTAATGTCGCTCTTGACGTCGTCGAACGTGCTTTCGTTGGCGCAGTTGATGAACCCGCTGCGCTCCAGCACGCGGTGGATGTCCGCCTGCACGGCCAGGCCGTCCTGCGGGTTGACGTAGTTGCAGTAGGAGAACGCGTACGAGATCACCGGCTTGTCCGCGGCCGCCTCCCACAGGATGCGGTCGCCAACAACTTCCTCGAAGATGCGGTTGCGGTTGCAGTACGACAGCATCGGGTGCGTCAGGCTGTGCGAGCCGATGGAGTCGCCGGTCTTGAGCAGGTCGCGACCGAAGGTATTATCGCACTTGGGCGTGGCACAAGACCAATCCTTGTACATGCTGTTGAGATAATACGTCCCGTGCTGCCCGTGCTTGGCCAGGCAGTCGCGCATCAGGATGTCGCCGCCGTTGTTGTCGTCCCACCGGCTGGACATGGACCACTGGCAGCCGTTGAACAGCGGCGTGATTCGCATCGCCGCCTTGGCGGCGGACTGTTCGCTCTTGAACTCGACCTGAATCTGCTGGCGGTACATCACCGGGGCGTATTCCGATTTCACGACCGGCGGCTCGGGGAACTTGGACGGGTCGGCCACGCGGAAGAAAGCTCCCACGCGATAGGTCCCGCCTTTCTTGACCGCGATCTTCTGCCCAAGGGTGTTGCCCAGCCAGATCGCGACGCACGACTTGCCGCTCTTGGCGATGCTGCCGTCGCGGCTGTAATACTTGGGATCGGTGTTTCCGTACGTCCAGCCGACCAGCTTGCCGTCGGGCGTGAAATCATCCAGGTCGCCGTTGACGATTTTGGCGCCCTCCACGCGGACAT